>JAUQXC010000532.1 GCA_030834825.1 Thermoflexales bacterium | reverse complement strand
CGCGCGGCAGGGTTGGGGCACGGCACGGCTGACAGTTTGCGCCAAATGAGCAACGTCGCCTTTGCCTTGAACCGCTATGATCAGGCACAAGGTTATCTGGAACAAGCGCGTCAGCTCTATCGCGAACTGGGACTATTCCTGGACGAAGGCATTGTGCTGAGTAAGATCGGCATCCTGGCAGTGCTGCGTTGCGATTACCCCACGGCTCGAACTTATCTGGAGCAGAGCCTGGCTATTCAACAAAAGATGGGCAACCGGCGCGATCGTGATCGGGCCAATGTCTTGAACGGCTTGGGAACCGTTTTAACGTATCAGGGCGAGTACCTTCTCGCGAAGAATCATATTGAGGAAGCCTTGCAGATCGATCGTGAGATCAACGCCCGTCTCGCCGAAAGCATGATGCTGCATAATCTGGGTATTGTTTGGATGCACCTGGGCAGCTATGAAGAGGCGCAAACTTGTCTGGAGCAGGCCCTGGATCTGAGACGTGAGATTGGCTATCGGTTGGGGGAAGGGTTGACCCTGGGTGAATTGGGGAGGCTGTTTTATCAGCGGGGCCAGCCTCAGGTGGCCCACACGTACAGTCAGCAGGCGCTCCAGATCGCCCAGGCTTTGGGCAACCAACACAATCAAGCTCATGCCTGGCTGGTCTTAGGCCATGCCCTGGCAGAATTGAACCGTCTGACCGAAGCCATCACAGCTTATGAGCAGTCTTTGCGGCTGCGGCAGGAATTGGCTGAGCTGCATTTGGGCGTCGAGCCGCAGGCCGGGCTGGCGCGCGTTTTTCTGAAGCTAGCTAACCCGGCTCAGGCGCTCCACCACGTTGAAGCGCTCTGGCGCTTTTTGGATCGGGGGCCTCTGATTGGATTGGAAGAACCGTTGTCCGTCTATCTGACCTGTTATCAGGTTCTGCAGGCGAGCGCCGACCCCCGCGCCCACCGGCTGCTAGACATTGCTCGCCGCTTATTGTTGGAGCAGGCGAACCGGATCGATGACGAAAAACTGCGCCGCTCGTTTTTGGAGAATGTGCCCGCCCACGCTGCCATCCAGCAGGCCGGGTCGGTGTCGAGCGCATGCTCTTCAGATAATCAGGGTTCCTTGTAAGCAGTACTCAGGAGCGACTTTATGCGCCTCACAACGTCAACAAAATGAAAATTCGATGAATCCTGGCCGTAATCTATTGACACGCGCAAGTTTCATTCTATAATCAAAAACAGTAGAGTCTTGTGCCCTATACTCGTTGGATAGAGTGGCGGACTCTAAACCCGCCTGCAGCGAGTTCGATTCTCGCAGGGCACACTAATACGAGGAAATCACATGTTGTAGGTTCTTCGCCCTAATTCTCGTTCACCTCCGGTTGTATCTCCAGTCGGTTGTCTGACCGTCGTTCTGCTTCCATTCAATCACTCAAGGAGATACAATCATGAACACCCTCTCACGGGCGATCACGTCCCGCTTTTTTACCAACCCGCAAGATTACAGTGCATTTCGTAAGCAGTGGAGCACGTTGCTCAACTCGGATCGCAAACACGATCTGACGGCGACGCATCACTTGCTGTACTTGGCGTTATGCGGCAAAGACTGGCGCAAGGCGTTTACGCTGGCACGCAATCGACGCAAACTGGAGAACGGAGCGTACGCTGGTTGGGCGTTGTGGCGTGCGCTATCTCAGATCCATTGGACGCGCGATGAGGCTGCTTTGCTCGGGCCGTTCGAGGGCCTGCTCACACCGGAGATGCTGCAGCAAATCCGTACCTGGTTGCCGAAACCGAACGCCTACGTCTATCGTCCGGAGCAATTCGCCGATCGGCAGTGGCCGTTTGAGGCCTATCTTGTGGTTGAAGCGACATTGCGTACTAACGAATAAGGGCTGCTATCCATGCCACACCAGTAGGGTACTCCCCGTCATATCTATGTCCTGGTTCGCGCCGATCTGCCGTTGGCCAATCAAATCGTGCAAGTCGGGCATGCCTGTCTTGAGGCCGGACGCCGCTTTCAGTCGGAGGATGGTTGTCACCTCGTCGTGCTCCAGGTGCCGGATGAAAGCGAACTGCGCTTCGCAGTTCAACGGGCAGAAGCGATCGGCGTGCGCTGTGCGCTTTTCCATGAACCAGACGATCGAATGGGCTTCAGCGCGGCCTGTACAGAGGCTATCGCTGGGTCTTATCGCCGCTTCTTTCGCCGCTATCCACTGTGGTCTGAATCTGGAATCATCTCGTTTTCGCGCGGCCCGCCATGATCGGGCGCGCTTCTGACTCATTACTTGCAGCCCGTTCCTGTCAAGCACTCAGGTGGAACAATCGCCGAACTTGAGAGCTAGACAGCTGCCCTAGCTTGCGTGTAGGATAAACCCATGTCAGGAGGACCGCCTCTCATGCGTATCCTACTCATCAATCCGCCCCATCCTTCCATCGGAAGCCGTATTCCTCACGAGCATTTGCCGCCCCTTGGCTTGCTCGCAGTGGGCGGGCCGCTGATCGATGCCGGGCATGACGTGCAACTGCTGGATGCAGAGTTCGGGCCTCTGTCCATCGGGGACATTGTGCAACAGGCCGCGGCCTTTGCGCCGCAGGCCGTACTGATCGGCCATTCGGGTTCGACCTCGGGACATCCTTGCGTCGCCGAGGTTACGCGTGGCATCCGAGCCAAGCTGCCCGAATCTTGGATTGTCTATGGCGGTGTATTCCCCACGTATCATTGGCCGGAGATTCTGGCTGAGGAACCGCAGATCGATATCATCGTGCGCGGTGAGGGTGAAGCGACCACCTCTCGTGTTATCCAGGCGCTGGAGGCAAACCTCCCGCTCAATACAATTCCTGGAATTGCCTATCGTAAACAGACTGCGCTGTTCGCGACGCCCCGTGCTCCGTTGATCCGTGATCTCGATGCCTATCGTGTAGGATGGGAGCTCATCGAACATCGCCGCTACAGCTATTGGGGCGATCGTCGCGCGGTCGTAGCCCAGTTTTCGCGAGGTTGTCCGCATGCCTGCAACTACTGCGGGCAGCACGAATTCTGGCAGCAGTGGCGGCATCGCGATCCGCAGAAATTCGCTGCGGAGTTGGCCTGGCTCTACCGCACTCACGGGGTTGAAGTGATCAACTTCGCCGATGAGAATCCAACCTCGTCCCGACAAGCCTGGCGTGCTTTCCTGGAGGCCCTCATTGCCGAGCATGTGCCTTTGACGTTGGTCGGCTCCACCCGGGCGGATGATATCGTTCGTGACGCCGACATTCTGCACCTGTACAAGCAAGCGGGCGTGGCCCGGTTTCTGCTGGGCCTCGAGAACTACAACGAAGAAACATTGCGCAAGATTCGCAAAGGTGGAACGATCGCTAAAGATCGCGAAGCCATCCGGCTATTGCGCCGGCACGATATTCTCTCCATGGCGACCTACGTGGTTGGGTTTGAGGAAGAGATGCAGCGTGATTACGCACACGGCTTAAAACAGCTGCTCTCCTACGATCCCGATCAAATTCAGTTGCTCTACGTGACGCCGCATCGTTGGACACCTTATTTCCATGGGGCGGCTGACAGACGGGTGATTCAGACTGATCAACAGCGGTGGGATTATAAGCATCAAGTGCTGGCTACCCGGCACCTGCCGCCGTGGCTGGTGTTGATGTGGGTTAAGCTCATCGAAGTCGTCATGCAGTTACGTCCGCGATCGCTTTTGCGAGTCATCACCCATCCTGATCCGGCCATCCGTGACGCCATGCGGTGGTATTATCGTATTGGGCAGCGGGTGTGGTTCTACGAAATCTGGAACTTCCTTTTTCGAGAGAAGCGTCAAAAGGGCGGTCTCACTCTGCGAGAATTTTGGGGTGCACCACAGAAGAATGAAACAGAGGTCACGGAGAGCGTGCTGAAAGGAAGCAGAGCTACAATTCGCTAGAAAGCATCAGCTTGTCCAGCGGCGCAAACAAAACGAGCGCCCTCATTTGAGGATGCTCGTTTTCACTCTTCACTTCTTACTCTTCAGTTACAACCCGCCGATACTCCGCCGGATGATGGCGTAATTTTCCAGCGCCTTGCCCGCGCCGATCGACACACACGCCATCGGCGCTTCGGCCACGTAGGCCGCCACGCCCGTTTCCTTGGTGATCAATTGATCGATCTTGCGCAGCAGCGCGCCGCCGCCGACGAGCGCCATCCCCCGATCGATGATGTCCGACGCCAGTTCGGGCGGCGTCTTTTCCAGCACGCTCTTTACCACACCCACGATGGCCGACAACGGTTCCTGCAAGGCTTCGGTGATCTCGGACGAGCGAATCCGAATGGTGCGCGGTAGACCGGCCACCTGATCGCGGCCTTGAATCTCCATATCGAGATCTTCATCCAAGGGGATGGCCGCACCCAGGCGGAACTTGATCTCTTCGGCGGTCGGTTCGCCGATCGCCAGACTGTACTTCTTACGGATGTATGACACGATCGCTTCGTCCATGCGCACACCGCCTACCCGCACGGAGTTGGCCACGACGATGCCGTTCATCGAGACAACGGCGGCTTCAGTCGTGCCGCCGCCCAGATCGAGCACCATGTTGCCAGTGGGCGTGTTGACGGGCAGCCCCGCCCCGATGGCGGCGGCGATAGGCTCCGGGATCAAGTGCACATCGCGTGTGGCGCCGCCAGCGGCCACGGCTGCTTCGTGCACGGCGCGGCTTTCCACGCTGGTCACGCCGAACGGCACGCTGATCATCACCTTGGGCTTGAACATGCGCACGCCGCCCGTCGCCTTCTTGATGAAATAGCGCAGCATGGCCTCGGTAATCTGATAGTCGGCGATGACGCCGTCGCGCATGGGACGCACCACTTCGATCGCATCGGGCGTACGGCCCAGCATCGATTTGGCTTCTTCGCCCACCGCCACGATGCGGCTTTCATTCACCGTCAGCGCCACCACCGACGGCTCTTGCAAGACAATGCCGACCCCGCGCACGTGCACCAGCACGTTCACCGTACCCAGGTCGATTCCGATTTCTTTTTGCAGCATTCAACCAGTCCTGGCAGTAGGGCGAATTGTCTCGCCCCAACCGTGATTAAACCGCGTGTCATTTTACCTGATAATGCAAAATTGCGCCTACAACAAGACCTCCTGAGCATCACCTTGCAGTCGTGCTCAGGAGGTTTAACCAGCAATCAACTACCTACTACCAGCTTACTGTTCTTTTCGCCTATCCGGCACATCCGCTCGGCGTGTGCCGCGCTTCTGGGCGACGGCGATCCGAATTTGCGCCCGGCGCAGCGAAGCCAGCGCGGCGTCAATGTCCACGCCCGCCGAGCGATCCTTCAACAGCTGCTCGGCGCGCTGCTTGGCCTCTTCGGCCCGGGCGATGTCGATATCATCGGCCTTCTCGGCGACGTCGGCCAGCACGACCACGTGATCGGGCTGTACTTCCATGAAGCCACCGCCGATAGTGAAGTATTCCTCGTTGCCGCCTTGCTTCACACGTAACACACCTTCTTTCAGTGTGGTCAGCAGCGGTGCATGATGGGGCAGGATGCCCAGTTCGCCTTCGCCACCCGGCGCGATGATCATATCCGCCTCGCCGGAGAACAAGCGCTTTTCCTGTGTGACAATCTCCACGTGGAGCGTGGCCATATTATGCCTCTTGCTTCATGCGTTCGCCGACTTCCATCGCTTCGTCGATCGTGCCAACCATGTAGAAGGCTTGCTCAGGCAGATCGTCGTGTTTGCCTTCCAGGATTTCGCGGAAGCCGCGCACGGTCTCGCGTAGCGACACGTAACGGCCTTCGCGGCCCGTGAACTGCGCGGCGGTGAAGAACGGCTGTGACAGGAAGCGCTCGATCTTGCGGGCGCGCCCCACCAGCAGCTTGTCGTCTTCCGAGAGTTCTTCCACCCCCAGGATGGCGATGATGTCCTGCAAGTCCTTGTAGCGCTGCAACACCCGCTGCACTTCACGTGCCACGTTGTAGTGATCCTCGCCGACGATGTTCGGATCAAGGATGCGTGAAGTGGACACCAGTGGATCAACTGCCGGGAACAACGCGCGCGCTGCAATGGCGCGATCGAGCGCGATGGTTGCATCGAGGTGGGCGAAGGTTGCCACCGGGGCTGGGTCGGAATAATCGTCGGCGGGCACGTACACGGCCTGCATCGACGTGATCGAGCCTTTCTTGGTGGACGTGATGCGCTCTTGCAACTCACCCATTTCGTTGGACAGCGTA
>JAUQXC010000531.1 GCA_030834825.1 Thermoflexales bacterium | reverse complement strand
GGCTTATCAGGACTTTGTCGATCAGGTCTTGCCGTATCCGATGGGTAACATTCACCCGCGCTTTTGGGGTTGGGTCATGGGGACCGGCACACCCTTCGGCGTGCTGGCCGAGATGCTGGCCGCGACGATGAACCCCAACATGGGCGGCGGCGAGCATGTGGCCAATGATGTGGAACGGCAGGTACTCGATTGGTGCAAGGAGATGCTGGGCTTCCCGCAGGATGCATCAGGTATTTTGGTCAGCGGTGGGTCGATGGCAAACTTAGTGGGCCTGACCGTGGCGCGCAATACACTGGCGGGCTTCAACGTGCGCGAAAAAGGCGTGGCCGCCGCGCCGCAACCCCTGACGTTCTACGGCTCGGTCGAGATGCACAGCAGCCTGCAAAAAGCCGTCGAGTTATTGGGGCTGGGCAATGAAGCGCTGCGCCGCATCCCGGTCAATGCCGATTTTCAGATCGATCTCGACGCGCTCGAGCGGGCGATCCAGGCCGATCGGGCAGCGGGTTGTCAGCCGATCGGTGTGATCGGCAACGCGGGCACGGTGAACACCGGCGCGATCGACGATCTCAACTCGCTCGCCGAGCTCTGCCAGCGCCAGCAGCTGTGGTTCCACATCGACGGCGCGTTTGGCGCACTCGCCGCCATATCACCGGAACTACGCCCACTGTTGAAAGGTCTGGAGCGCGCCGACTCGATGGCGTTTGATCTGCACAAGTGGATGTACATGCCCTTCGAAGTGGGCTGCACGCTGGTGCGCAGTGAAGAGGCACATCGCCGCGCCTTCTCGCTGACGCCGGAATATCTTTCTCACTTCGAGCGCGGCGTGGCAGGCGGTTCGCGCTGGTTCAACGAATATGGCTTGCAGCTGACGCGCGGCTTTCGCGCTTTGAAGGTGTGGTTATCGCTCAAAGAACACGGCGTTGCCAAGTACGGCCGCGTGATCAAGCAGAACGTCGATCAATGTCGCTATCTGGTCAACCTGATCGAAGCGACGCCGGAACTCGAACTGATGGCGCCGGCCCCGTTGAACATCGTGTGTTTTCGGTACAAGGTTGCCGGCCTCGACGATGAAGCGCTGAATCGGCTTAATCAAAAAATCATGTTCGAACTGCACGAGCAAGGCATTGCCGTGCCGACCTATACCACACTCGACGGCCAGTTTGCCTTGCGGGTGGCGCATACGAATCATCGCACACGCTACGAGGATTTCGATCTGCTGGTGCGCGAAGTCGTCAGGCTCGGAAAAGAGATTCAGAACTTCAGGACTTAACAGCAAGAAGAAACCCGGTTTCTCCACGCTGGACGTTCAATTCCATTTGATAGTGAAGAAACCCGGTTTCTCAAGAGGAGATCTTTTGACCGGGCTTGAACTGGCACCGATCATTTTCGGCTTGACCTCCGCCGCTTGCTGGGGTGCGGCCGATTTCTGCGGCGGACTGGCGACGAAGCGCACACAAGTCTATCGGGTGATCAGCTCCTCGCAGCTGGTCAGCCTGATCTTGCTGGTGGCATTGGCGTTGACGACACGCGAAGCAGTGCTGCCGATCGATCGTTTGCTGTTGGGGTATGTGGCAGGCGTCTTCGGGGCCATCGGCCTGATCGCGCTCTACCGCTCACTGGCCGATGGCCATATGGGCGTCGCCGCGCCGGTCTCGGCAGTGGTGGCCGCCGCCGTGCCTGTGATCTTCGGCCTCTTCCTGGAAGGGTTGCCGGGCGCGCCTCAGCTCGGGGGGTTTGGGCTGGCCTTCATCGCGGTCTGGCTTGTCTCGCGCACGGGCCATGCTCAAATGCGGTGGCACGATCTGGGCTTACCTTTCGGCGCGGGATTGGGCTTTGGCATCTTCTTCGTCATCATCGGCAGTGTCAGCGGAACGGCAGTCTGGTGGCCGCTCATTGCCGCACGGCTGGGATCGCTCAGCGCGATACTGAGCGTGACCTTGATCAAGCGTCAAGGCCCCGTGGTGGAAAGACCGCTCGTCGCCATGGCGGTGCTCATCGGCGTGCTCGAGGTGGGGGGCAATGCGTGCTACATCCTGGCGCGGCAAGCGGGGCGTTTGGATGTGGCCGCCGTGTTGGCGTCACTCTACCCGGCGGGCACCGTTTTACTGGCGCGCTTCATCCTGAAAGAGCACGTCGGACGATCGCAGTTGGTGGGCGTTGTCGCCGCACTGGCGGCCATCGTATTGATTACTGTGTAGGTGGCGGCTGGCAGCTAGCAGTTGGCGATCAGCGAGAAAGAGAATGGGCCTGATTGTCCTTGAAAGATGATCAAGCCCGTGGTGGTTATGGCTGTTATCATTCTTGCTCGTTTCACTTCTTGATTCGGCGCTGAAGGAAGTTGCGAAAGACATCAGGACCGCCCAGAAAGGTCAGCGCACGTTTGGGGATATTCCAGTACCATCCTCTGCCATAAACCAAGAGAAAGACCCGCTCGTTTTCCAACACCCGACAGTATTCAGCCCAGGCTAGACCGACCCGCGTCGTGGATGTTGTGTAATAGCCGCCCCAGTCATCAAACCTGAATTCATGAGGACCGAGCGCTTCGACTTGCTTGAGGAGTTCGTCGGGATCTCGCCCACAGATTTTTCTCACAACCGTTGCGACTTGGGGTACATCGTGAACCGACTTATGGTACTGCGCGATCCACCATTCAAGTGTAAAACGCGAAAGGAACCATAATCGCCAACGAAGCCAGATAAAGGGTATCCATTCCAGAATGAACATGACGGGAATGGCGAGGGCAAACAGAGCCATAGCCAGAAGGGCGGCAGAACCTCTGAGTCGATCACCCGCGACCATGAAAGTGATGACGCCAAAAAACAGAATGCCATAGATCCGGAAGCGCCAGCTTAACATGGTCTGAGGAAAATACAGGACACGGGCTTGCAGATGATCGGCAGACTCGTATTGAACGCTGAAGATCAGTGTTTCCGCCGAGCTCTCCAGAGGCTCAGCTTGAAGAGGTACAGGTGCATCAAATGAGATATTCATGGGGTCGTAATAAAATCTGCGATTGGCAGCGTATCTTTCTCGGTTATTAAAAGGGCTAGCGAGATGGAAAAAGCGACAGATTGATCAAGATAAGGGCCATTCCAAACAGAAAAGCAATTAGAAACATTATCGATGTCCCTCGATCCAAATAGCGACGCAACCACAGAAGACTTAAACTCCCCAAAATTGACAGGGTCAGGAAAAGCACTTTGGAAAGCAGGCTATCATACCAGACTGACAAACCCATCATCAAGAACATGACGAGGACAGGTAATTGCTCGGCTTTTTGCTTGTTCAAAACATCCACACCCTTTGTGTGATATCTTGAGTAGACAGGCTCGATAAGCCTTTAGTCTTTGCTGCTCATTGTAGGATGAATATCCCATCGAGGCAAATGCAACCAATCAGCATCGTCATCAGCTTGGGGTACAATCTTAGCAAGCCCAACCTAGCGGAGGAAGACTATGCACCCCGATCGCATTGTCGCGACGACGTGTCCCTATTGCGGGGTCGGCTGTACCCTGCAACTCCATCTCACTGGCGACACCATCTACAAAGTCACCTCGCCTTTCGACAGCCCGGTGAATCACGGCAACCTGTGCGTCAAAGACCGCTTCGGCTACGACTCCATCTACAGTCCCAAGCGCGTGACCACGCCCTTGATCCGCAAGACGCCGCAACACGCCGGGCAGTTGATGGCCGATCACCATAAAGGCCAGGTGTGATACAACCATAGCACAAGTAAATGATTGGCAGAGAGCGGGGGAGAGATGTAGAGATGAACCCATCACCCCGATCAGACGCATGGGCCAGCGGTGATGCTTATGAACCTTACGTCGGTCGTTGGAGCCGTTTGGTCGCTCAAGAATTTCTCGAGTGGTTGATGATACCGCCAGGCAGCACCTGGTTGGACGTTGGCTGTGGCACGGGAGCCTTGAGCCATATGATTCTACAGCACGCCGCGCCGCGTGAAGTGAAAGGCCTCGATCGATCGGCTGACTACGTCCACTACGTCCGGTCACAGATCGCCGGTCAGCACGCTCGTTTTGCAGTAGGAGACGCAGAAGCCTTACCGGTTGAGACTTCAACCTACGACGCGACGGTGTCCGGCCTTGTACTCAATTTTATTCCGCAACCTCGGCTAGCCGTGAACGAAATGGTGCGCGTTACACGATCGGACGGTGTCGTGGCTCTATATGTGTGGGATTATGCCGGCAAGATGCAGTTGATGCGACATTTCTGGAACGCCGTCACCGCACTTGATCCAGCAGCGTCTGAACGTGATGAAGGGCGACGTTTTCCGATCTGTCAGCCAACGCCGCTCAAGGAATTATTTCAACACGCGGGCCTATCCAATGTCGTCGTACGATCGATTGACATTTCAACTGACTTTCGAGACTTCGCCGATTACTGGTCACCTTTCCTCGGTGGACAAGGCCCAGCGCCTGGTTATGCTATGTCGTTGAGCGCAGAACGACAAGCGGCCCTGCGTGATCGAATACGTAACGCCCTGCCGTTCGCACTGGACGGATCGATTCCGCTCGTCGCGCGGGCCTGGGCAGTGCGCGGTGTAAAAGTGTGAGTGACAGGGAGGCAGCTGGTTAGCTGAACTCGTGTTACACCGGCCGTTGTTACCAGCTACGGAGACATCGTCAATCGACCGTCCCCCTGTATTACACCTGCATAACCGAGCGGGGAACATTCGACCGAGGTTACAGTTTCTCCGGCCGGCAAGAGGCTCGCACGGCTTAAATAGTTCTTGGTGAAAGTCGGCGAAGTCGAAATCTCAAAACTTTTCAGTTGTTCGGCAATGGGATGATCGCCTAACTCGAGTTGTCCATACTTTCCCCCCAGCCCTAATTGGTAAACGGCTCGGGTAGGAATCGTGGTCTTGATGAGGTGTTTGTCTAACACACTGTAAGTCACTAAAGGGCGATTATCGGGCAGAGGCAGCCCCTTCTGAGCAATCGTTAAAGTCAGAATCGAAGTGTTCCCTTCGGCTAACCTGACCTGCTGCCGGGTAGGGAGTTTCTCAAAGTCCATATCGGCCACAAATTTGGTATAGCCCCATACCCCACGGCCCGCATCACGCGCGATGAGGGTGGTAACCGGCAAATGTAAAATGAACATACCGAGCGCGGGGAATTTCGATTCTAATAAGAGCGGTAAGAGCGGCAGGGATTGAGGATGACGTGTACAGGGAATGGTAATGCCAATTTCTCCATACGGGCCGATACTGGTGCGCAAGTAATTGAAGGCAATAATGGCGATGGCGCAGCGCCCCTTAAATAGGGTCACGGGGTATAAACCAGTTGGAAGCGCTTGGGCCACCGGCTGATAAGCTGCATCAAACACTCCCACAAAACAGTCATCGCGATAATACGCAATCGGCAGGTCAAACTCGGCTTGACCATGGTGCACCCTGGTCGTTTCCGTCCTCGCTAAAAAGTCGCCCGCAGAATCTAAATTCCAATTCAATACCTGGCGCAGAAACGCATAGCCCAAGGCGATGCTTCCACCCAAAAGGAATGGCTTTAGGGACTTGTTGGGTTTCATCTGGTAACCTCCTGGCCGCTTCATACTAGACGTTGGCAAAGCGGGCCTTCTGATTTGATCCGCCTGAGCGGGCCGTATCCTTTGTCACGTGAACGTCGCAAGGTTCTATACCGGTGTGTGGGAAGTAAGAATCGGCTTCATGCACTGAAGTATAGAACGACTGGAAGGCTGAGGCAAATTCATATTGAACGTTGGCGACGCTGTCTTGAGGTACAATCTTAGCAAGCCCAACCTAGCGGAGGAAGACTATGCACCCCGATCGCAT
>JAUQXC010000530.1 GCA_030834825.1 Thermoflexales bacterium | reverse complement strand
GTCCATCTGGTGCTTGTCCCCTAATAAACGACCGTAGGACTGCTAAAGGCGACATTATCATCATCTTCCAACGTGTAGAATTCAGCGCGATTGGCGGCGCTCCAGGTGATTCCAAGATCGCCCCAGCTATAGACACCGCCATTGATTGGATCAAGTACCGGTGCGTCGGGAACAGGCGGCCAATAAACTAGAATGAGCGGCAGGTATACTAGCGACAGTTTGGATTGAACGGTCACCGTGTCCTGTATTGTGGCAAATAGAGTTGGGCTAGTTTGCGAGGTCGCTGTAATCTGGAATGTGACGACTGTTCCGCTGAGAACACCAGGGGGTACATCCACTCGAATGGTGAAAGCGTGGGACAGCCCAGGAGCTAATTCTATAAGCATGGTAAGCGCTCCGCCAGCATCAACAATCTGGATGGGCCATTCGGCGGATGTGGCATCAATGCCAAATGTGTCTGTGAGCGCTGTTCCATTGGTTATATTATGAGTAAATGAGACTATCTCGCCAGCGTAGCTGATTTGCGCGTATCCGAAAGATAACTCAACACTGCCAGCATTCCTGTGTGCCGCCTGACTGGATACCGCTGTCGTCAAGAGCAGAACCAAAGCCAGACCTAATCCTCCAGCCAGCAACCCCATCAAGTATGCTCGATGCCTGGGGCTCTCGGAGTGAATCGTGTTCATGAGATTTTCCTTCTATGAAAGCAGATATGTATTCAGTGCTCACCGCAACAAAAACGGGGACGACATCAGAATGTCGTCCCCGCAACGTGTTGATTATACTCGAACAAGTCATCAACCCGAAATCTGCGTGCCCAGCACCTTGAGGAACTGCGCGATCCAGGCGGGATGCGCGGGCCACGCCGGAGCCGTGACCAGGTTGCCATCGGTCACCGCTTCGGTGACTTTGATGTCGGCATACGTGCCGCCCGCCAGGGTAACATCGGGACCAACGGCGGGATAGGCCGAGACCTTGCGACCTTTCACCACCCCGGCGGCCACTAGCACTTGCGCGCCATGGCAGATCGACGCGACGGGTTTGTTGGCCTCAAAGAAATGCTGCACGATTTCAAGCACGCGCGGGTTCAAGCGAATATACTCCGGCGCTCGTCCGCCGGAGATGACCAGCGCATCGTACTCTTCCGGCTTCACATTGGCGAAGGTCGCATTCAGCGCAAAGTTGTGGCCGGGCTTCTCGCTGTAGGTCTGATCGCCTTCAAAATCGTGTATGGCCGTGCGGACGTGATCGCCCGCTTTCTTGTCCGGACAGACGGCATGCACCGTGTGGCCTACGGCTTGCAGCGCCTGGAACGGCACCATCACTTCGTAGTCTTCCACGAAATCGCCGACGAGATGCAGAATCTTCTTGGGCATGAGAAATTCCTCCTAGCGAAAGGTGATTTCAGTATAAGCAACTCCTCTGCGTAAGTCAACCAAAAATCTTAACAAACAGCCGCCAGCGAATTTATTTCCGCCGACGGCTGTACACTGACTACTGACCACTGATTACTCATTGCTACTTCAGCCCAAACACCTCGTACACCACCTCCGGCGTCGAGCGTCCTTTCACCTGCAGGGGCGGCAATTCGATCACCTTCACCAGGCCTTCGACCTGCTGATAAGCGGCCTCGCTGATGAGGATCTGTCCGCCTTTGGCATTCTCTTGCAGGCGCTTGGCGTAATTCACTGCATCGCCAATAGCCGAATAGTTGCGCTGCTGCTCGGTGCCGATGTTGCCCACGACGGCCTCACCGGCGTTGAGGCCCACCCCAAAGTTGAGCTGCCGTTCCAGGCCGACGCGCTCGTGATAAATCTTAATCACGGCCTGCATCTTCAACGCCGCCTTCACGGCGCGCAGCGTATAATGCGTCTGATCGAGCGGCACATTAAACAGCCCCATCACGGCATCACCAATGAACTTGTCCAGCACCCCTTCCTGTTCCAGCACGGCATCGGCCGCCATGGCCAGATAGGCATTGAGCACTTCCACCAACTGCTCAGGCGCCAGATGCTCGCTGAACGTCGTGAAGCCGCGAATGTCGCAAAACAAGATCGCGATGGGCTTGCGAATACCCCCCAGCTTGAGCTGGGACGGATCACGCAGCAGCTGCTCTACAACCGCAGGAGGTGCATAACGCTTGAAGGTATCCGTGATAAAACGTTGCTTGGCTTCCAGGCGGCGTTTCTCCGTCAAATCCTCAACCACCACGGCCACACCTGACACGTCGCCTTCCGTCTCACCCCGCAGCGGTGCAAAGTTCACGCTCAGTTCCACCTTGCCGCGCGCGGGCAAATCACGCTCCACTTCACGCGAAACGACGGTATGATTCTGCTTTACTTCGTCGATCCCGAGCTGCAGATCAGCGGCCAACGGCACCGTTTCATGATACCGCTGCTCCAGCGTCTGCTGCGAGGACACGCCCAGGATCAGCTCGGCGGCGCGATTGAAGAGGGTGACCCGATCAGTCATATCGGTGGTGATGACGCCCGACGTGATGGAGGCAAAGACGTTGTCCATCAAATTTTTCATCACCGTGATCGCCGCCAGCTGTTGCTTGACCCGATCGAACAGGCGGGCATTCTCGATGGCCAGCGCCGCCTGCGTGGCAAACGCTGCCAGCAAATCGCGCTCTTTATCGCCGAACAAGCCGGTGCGGATGCGATTATCCGCATAGATCACGCCCGTCACCTGATCGCGCACGATGAGCGGCACACACAAAATACTGCGCAGCGAATAAGCCACCACACTTTCCTGGGCGGCAAAACGCGGATCGGCCTGCGCGTTCGTCGTCGCCACGGGCTTGCCCTCGGTCGCCACCTGTTGCACAATCGTCTGGCTTACGGCAAAATCCGAATGGGCCATCACGGCCCGATCGACGTTGCGCGCTACACGCACTTCCATCTCACCGGTGTCCATGTCCCGTAACATCAGGAAGCTGCGCTCCGCGCCGGTCAATTGAATGATGCGATCCATGACCTGGTTGAGCACTTCCTCCAGCTCCAACGTGGAGTTGACAGACTGGCCCACTTCGTACAAGGCGCGCAGGGCCTGCCGCTCATGCGCCAGCGCATCCACAGATGTTTGAAAGCGCGGCATCAGGCTCTGCATCTTCAACAGGGTCTGTTGCGCTTTCAATACCTCGGGGGAAGCGGGCAGTTTGGTCAGCACGGCCGCCTGTTGATGCAGCTGATTGCCCAACTCGGTCAGCAGCGCCGTCAAATCGCCCTGCGCCATGGCCGTCCGCAGGAGCAAAGTCGAGTCTGAGATGGCGACGAGAGAAGGATTGGAAGCGGAGGTAGAGGTCACGGCTGGCCCTCCTCACTACGATGCAACATCATGAACTGACACCTTTCATCTGGCTCATCACCGATTATACAACAGCTATTGGACAAAAGAAACCGGGTTTCGGCGGAAACGAAACCCGGTTGAGCGTTTTACCTGGGTGGCCTTAACGTTTGAAACGGCTAAGCCAATCACGAGGTACAGACAACCAGCGTGGCAAGCGCCGTTTGAGACCCGTACCCCACAACGACCAGTGCAGGCGTTGCCAGATCGATCGGGTTTGATGCGGATCCACTTCGGCGCGCCCGTAGCGCTCGCGCACATACAAATCGGCCAACTGATCGATCTCACCCTGGCGTTTGGGCACC
>JAUQXC010000043.1 GCA_030834825.1 Thermoflexales bacterium | reverse complement strand
TTGATGATTTGCTCGATGCCTATGAGCGCGCCATCGCCCAAATCGATCAGGTGGCAGGGCAAATCTTTAACATCGGCGGCGGCGCGAATAACACGCTGACCATCTGGACCGAGACCGGCCCGCTGCTGGAAAAACTCCTGGGTCATGCGCTGCCGGTCACGTGGAGCGGCTGGCGTCCCGGCGATCAGCGCATCTGCGTGATGGATATCCGCAAGGCGCAGGCGCTGCTGGATTGGTCGCCCCAGATCGGGGTGAAGGACGGCGTGGCGAAGTTGTATCAATGGGTGGTTGACAATCGCCGTTTATTTGAGGCGTGATGAAGATTCTCCTCGCCCTGACGTACTATCGACCCCATACGAGCGGCTTGACGATCTACGCTGAGCGCCTGGCGCGCGCGCTGGCCGATCGCGGTCATCGGGTAACGGTCTTGACCTCGCAATATGATAAGGCGCTGCCACGCGAAGAACACTTACACGGCGTCGATATCGTGCGCGTGCCGGTGGCTTTTCGCGTGAGCAAGGGCGTCATCATGCCGACATTTGGCGCGGTGGCCTGGAAAATGGTGCGCGCGCACGATGTGTTGAGCCTGCACCTGCCGCAGTTCGACGCCAGCGGTCTGGCGGCGCGCGGCCGCTTGCTGAAGAAACCGGTGACGCTGACCTATCACTGCGATCTGCAACTGCCGCCGGGCTTGTTCAGCCGCATCATCGACAAAGTGGTCTTTGGCAGCAACATCCTGGCCGCGCAGTTCGCTGACACGATCGTGGCCTACACCCAAGATTACGCCACCCACTCTCCATTTCTGTCACGCTATCTCAACAAAGTGAAAGTCATCCCGCCGCCTGTCCACGTGCCCGACGTGACGTCCGACGAGATCGCGGCGTTTAGTGCGAAGTGGAATCTGGCCGGTCAACGCGTCATTGGTTTTGCAGCGCGACTGGCGACGGAGAAGGGCGTGGAGATCATGCTGGAGGCGCTGCCGCGTGTGCTGCAAGCGCATCCTACGGCACGTGTTCTGTTCGCCGGGCCGTATCAAAACGTGCTAGGCGAAGAGGCCTATGCCAAACGGATTATGCCGTTGGTGGAACGCTACCAGGATCATTGGGCCTTCCTCGGCGTGTTGAGTCCGCGCGAGATGGCGGCCTTCTTTCACAACTGCGCTGTCACGGTACTGCCCAGCTTGAACTCAACCGAGTCGTTTGGGTTGGTACAGGTGGAAGGGATGTTGTGTGGTGCGCCGTCAATTGCGAGCGTGCTGCCGGGTGTGCGCCAGCCGGTGCTCACGACGGGCATGGGTGAAGTCGTTCCGATCGGCGATAGCGCTGCCCTGGCCGAAGCCATCGTTCGCATCCTGAACGACAAAACAAAATATACGCGGCCTCGCGCGGATATCGAAGCCTTATTCAGCACGCCGCATACGGCCGAGTTGTATGAGAAGTTATTTGAAGATCTACTGGCGCAGAAGAAAGGCGTCAGTGCTGCTTCCAAATATCATGAATCGACGAACGAGAACACAGGGTGACAGCTAGACACCTAGCAGGTTTCTACCAGATTGTCTGATGGTGTCACTGGGCCTGCCCGGCTCATGATAAGTGCGTGCTAGCGGTTGTTAAAAACCTGCCAGGTCTAATTATCGATCATGAAGCGCACACGCTGGTTAATCGGATTGCTGTTGGGGCTGGGGCTGGCCTTTGTGGGCCTGGGTCATTATTTCACGGCCATACAGCGATCCCTATATCCGCTCGACGGTTTCTTCTTTTATGCCGTGGCCGCGCTCTGTTTCATTTTTGCGTGGCGCACTTCGCGGCGTGAGAAGAATGCGGTGTGGGCCGCGCTGCTCGATCTGTGGCGCGGCGAGTGGCAGGAAATCCGCCAGGCACTGTACGACGCAGCACGGGCCTTGCAGCGAGCGCTACCTTACATCTCGCTCCGTCTAATCGTAATCGTGGTGCTGGGCCTGAACATCTGCGCGGCGATTGTCGCGTTATGGCTACCGGCGCTGACGTGGTTGTGGGGCGCGGCGTGGGGCCTGGCCATCATCGTGTTGGGTGTGTCTCTCTGGCCCCGATCGATCTTTCAGCGCTCGACGGTTGCGGTTGCGCCTCAAGCAGCTCAGGTCTATGTTGAACCGGCGATCGATTCCGGAGCGCGTCTTAGCCCGATTGGATTGGTGAGTGCGATCGGGTTGCTGCTGCTGGGTCAATTGCTGCTCATCTCGGCCGGTCAGTCCGCCAGTGGCTCATCTCCCCTGGCGCAGTCGCTGGAGGAGGCATTTCAACTGCGTCTCACGGGTGATGGATCGTTGATCTGGCCAGGTATACTGGCGCTGATCAGCGGCACAGGGTTGTTTGCCTTCGTGACACGGCGTTCCGTTTTGAGTGATTATCCTCCGTTGTCAATCGTCGAAGGCGGTTCGAGCGGGCAGCGGGGGTGGTGGCTGTTGTTCGTCGCCGCCGTGGGGATCGCCCTCTGGTTGTTTGCGATCAAGGGCCTCGCCGATAGCGGCACCAGTCCGGTCGAAGTATGGCCGTGGTTGATCGCCTTGATGGTGCTTGGCGCTTGCTGGTGGCAAATCGATCGCATGCGGGGAGTGCGTTTGGCGCTGCATCTCGAGCGGCGTGAAGGGCTGTGGTTGAGTGCGGCGCTGCTCGCCATCTTCGTGGTGCTCGCGTTTCAGATCGGACAGATTCCCAACAGCCTGTGGGGGGACGAAGGCGCGTTCTTCACTAATGCGCGCGATGTGACGCAGGGCGCAGCGCTGGAGGTGTTTGGACTGGGCACCTATGCTGAGCCAGGCTTCACGACGATCTTTCAAAGTTGGTTCATCAGTCTGCTAGGCCCCAATGTGTCGGCCTGGCGGTTGAGTTCCGTAATCGCTGTGTGGCTGGCAGCGCTTCCTTTATACTTCCTGGTGCGCGCCACACTGGGCCGACGAACGGCCTGGATCGCGCTGACATTTTATGCGGTCTCGCCGTACGTGTTGACTTACGCGCGCATGGGTTACAATGCGGCGCAAGCGATCTGGCCGGTGGTGCTGGCTTTAGCCTTGACGTGGCTGGCCGTGCGGCGCGACAGCCGTTTCTATGCCTTTCTGGCCGGGGGCGCAGCGGGCCTGAGTTTTTTCACACCGGCGGCGGCGCGTATGGTCATCGTGCTAGTGCCGCTGTGGTGGGTGTGGATCACGCGCCGGATCAGCGCCCAGACCATCGGGCGACAGCTGGCCGCCGGTGCGTTGGGAATCGTCGTCGTTGCCACGCCACCGATCGTGTACAACTTGTCTCACGCGCCCGATGCCTATGTGGGCAAACAGTTTGAATCGTCCTTTAATAACGTCTTTTATGCACGCGATTTCTATCCTGAAGATCAACTGTTTGAGTGGTATGGAGCGATCCCGGCGGGACAGCAGCAATTGTTTTATGCGCCGCAGTTCTACCTGCCGCTCATCGGGCGGGGCGTCATCCGCACGGCCTTGGCCTTTCATCTGCCGTCGATCGTGCACGAGAATTATCTCATCGGGTCGCTGGCCGATCCGTTTGGTGTGTTGTATCTGTTGGGGCTGGCCTGGAGCATCACGCGCCTGCGCCGATCGGGTTACGCGATCTGGCCGGCCTGGCTGCTACTGGGCGGATTCATGGCAGGTGCGTTGAGCGCCTTCCCACCGCGCGCGGCCTTGCTGCTCCCGATCGCTCCGGTGTTGGTCACGCTGAGCGCGTTGGGTCTGACCGCCGGTGTCGATGTGCTGTCGAAGTTAATGGGCAATATCCCGGAACGAATCAAGACCTATGGGTTGGTGGCGGCCACCGCCCTGCTGGCGCTGTTGGGCTTGCGCGCGTACTTTATCGAGATGCCGCAGCGCTTTCCGCCCGATCTGGATAACGCCGTTTTCTGGGAAGCGCAGGCGTTGGGGCCTGGCGCGGACATCACGTTAATTCAACCCGACGGTGTGCCGGATAACTACGTGCCGTGGGGTGTGCAGCAATTCGCTTTGGATATGAACTATCACTTGATTAAAAAGGCGGATTTACCGGTGACTGACTGGAACGGTCTGTGTCCGTCGGGTGAGTGCCGCTTTGTATATGTTAGCGCCGATCGCGATAGCGTGTATCCCTATCTGGCTCAAGTATTTGGTGAGCGTACGCCGACGGAGATTCGCGGCGCGGACGGGGCGGTGCAGGCGTATGTGTATGCGCGATAAGGATAAGAACGGGGTTTCTGCCATTCAATGTGGAATGAGTCATTCCCGCGCACGGTGTAAAGTGAATTACTCAATCTTCTGTTAATGTTTGGATTGTAGAATGAGCGACAAAGATTTACAGGCAGCTAAAGATATTCTGTGGCAGCATCTGAGTCAACTGCCGGCGTTCCGGGCGTTGATTCGTGCGATCGAACATCGCATTCTGTTGGAACTTGGCCCGCTGCCACGACCGCTGCTGGACATCGGCTGTGGCGATGGACACTTCGCACAGGCGACGTTCAAGCAGGCCGAAGTAGGCCTCGACATTGCGCATGCCAGCCTGGTGGAGGCGAACAAGCGCGGCGTGTATGCGCATCTGGATGTGGCGAGCGCGTGGAATATTCCTTATCGCAACGGCGCATTCGCGGCGGCACTGGCGAACTGCGCGGTGGAGCACATGCCCAAACTCGATCAGGTGTTCAGCGAAGTGGCGCGTGTGCTGCGCCCCGGCGGCCAGTTCATCCTCTCGGTGCCGACTGATCAGCTGAACCGGAATCTGGCGGTAGCGGGTCTGCTCGATCGAGTCGGGGCGAAGGGCCGGGCGGCGCGCTATCGCGAGTGGTTCAAAACGATACAAGTGCATTATCATATGTACTCACCCGACGAATGGCAGCAGCGTTTGGAATCACACGGGTTCAAGATTACACTCCGGCGCGGGTATCTCTCGCCGCGCGCCACGCAGTATCTGGAATTGGGTCATTACTACGGCGTGCCGAATTTGCTGACGCGCAAGGTGACGGGCAAATGGGTGGCGTGGGCGTGGCGTCCGCGCTTTGCCCTGGAAGAGGCGCTGCTCGCGCCGCGCGTGTTGGAAGAAGACGTGCCGAATTCCGGCTGCTGTTTCTTTGTAGCGGAAAAAACGTCATGAAATTTTCGGCTGCCGCTTACTACGCCCGCTCGGTTCCTAATCTGCTTTGGCATGTTTCGCCACGGAACAAAGTGGTGGCGTTGTTCACGGGACAAAAACTGAGCGAGCCTCTGGCCATTCGTCTGCGCCCGAGCGGCTTGCAGTTTCGCGTGCGCACGGCCATGGATGTGTGGGTGATCAAAGAGACGTGTCTCGACCATGATTATGAGGGATTGAGAAATCGGATTTCTTCAACTGAGACCGTGAACACGCCAGATCGTAGAAACCCGATTTCTAGGGATTCTATGACCTTGCAGGACAACTGGAGCATTATCGACGTCGGCGCGGGCCTGGGCGATTTCACGGCCTATGCCGCGCAGCGCAGTCCGCATGGGCGGGTGCTGGCCTACGAACCGTTTCCTGAATCGTTCGCATTGTTGCAGCAGAACGTGGCTTTGAACAAATTGAGCAACGTCGCGGCCAGCCCGTGCGCCATCGCTGCTCGACCGGGATCGCTGGCGTTGAACGTCGGGTTGGGCGAGGCCGTGCAGCATTCGACCACGCAGGCCGGTGTACACACCATCGAGGTGCAGGCGATCACCTTGCAGCAGGTCTTTGACGAACACGGACTCGAGCGCTGCGATTTCTTGAAGATGGACATTGAAGGCGGCGAGTATGCGATTCTACAGGGAGTAGACGCAAACTTGTTGAAGCGCGTGCAGCGCATCGCTTTGGAGTATCACGACAATACGCCCGCCGGAAAACATGACGAGTTGGGGCGCCTGTTGCAGGACCATGGTTTTCAAGTGCAGATGCGTCCCAACCCGGTGCATGACTATTTAGGGTATTTGTACGCAGTGAGGGACTAATCTCAAGGGTCGTCATTGCGAGCCGCCTGGCGGCGAAGCAATCCCAAATGAGTCAGGAGATTGCTTCGCTATACCGCGCTCGCAATGACGTGGCAACAATGTATGACAACTGAACCGACGATTTCACCTCAACCTGAACCTGCCGCCAACAAGCGCTGGACCTGGCTGCCGATCGTGCTATTGCTGATCGGCATCATCGCGTTCGGCGCGTACTTCCGCTTTGGGGGACTGGACTGGGGTGAAGGAAATTTGCTCCACCCCGACGAGTATTTCCTGATGGGCGTCACCTCGAACGTTCAGTTGCCTAAAGACCTGGGCGAGTATTTCGACTCGCAGAACTCGCCGTTAAATCCCTAC
This sequence comes from Thermoflexales bacterium, assembly GCA_030834825.1. GTDB lineage: Bacteria > Chloroflexota > Anaerolineae > Fen-1058 > Fen-1058 > Fen-1058. The sequence continues at coordinate 116 of JAUQXC010000043.1, read as the reverse complement.
AACAAAGGCGCGGGCACGTTTGTCTATGGCAACCTGCCGCTCTTCATTACGCGCTATACTGCCGAGGCGCTGGACGCTGCTTGCAAAATGAGTGAGCAGTTGTGCTTGAAGAAAGA
>JAUQXC010000042.1 GCA_030834825.1 Thermoflexales bacterium | reverse complement strand
CGGGTAAGGGAACCGTGATGTATCAAATCGCTTCGAATTACTATCTACCCTGGAGCGCCGTGCCGCGCGGCAGTGATCGAAGCGAAGCGCTATCGATCGACGTGCAGTACGATCGGACGCAGTTGCAGCTCAGCGACAGCGTCAACGTCAGTGTCACCGTGCGGTTGAATGATCCGAATGAGCAGGTCGCTTCCACGTTGATCGATCTAGGGGTGCCGCCGGGCTTCATCGTGCAGAGCGAAGACCTCGATCGGTGGGTGGCCCACTATCGTGATCTGCCGCAGGACTACGCCGGTGTGCGCCTCGAGCGCTACGAACTTACCGGGCGGCAAGTCATCGTCTATGTTTCGAACCTGAGCGGTGCCGGACCGTTGAACTTCAACTATCATTTGAAGGCCAAATATCCGCTCAGCGTGCAGACCCCGGCCAGTACGGCGTATGACTACTACAATCCGGATCAGGCGGGTGAAGTGCGGCCGCGGGTGTTGACGGTGACGGAGTAAGATCAACGCGCAAGTAGAAGAGGAGTCGAGGCTTTAGCCGGCTTGTCAACGATTGACGCATCCGGCCGAAGCCTCGACTCTCATTGAAGAGATAGCTGCTGAGAAACCGGGGTTCTCCATCTTGACCTGTTGCGTCGTCAGAAGTGGAGAAACTCGGTTTCTGTCTCGTGATGGTATACTCCCCGCATGCCCGAGCTGCCTGAACTCGAAGTGGTGAGAGAAGTCCTGCAACGCCGCGTGGTGGATCAGACCATCGAGGCTGTGCAGTCAATCGGCGGGGGCAGCGCCATCCTCGTGCGAGCGCTGACGCAGCAGCGGCTGGAAGAAGCGGTGACCGGCGCGCGGATCGCGGCGATCGATCGACGCGGTAAGTTTTTGATCTTCACGCTCGATCCCGCCGTGCAGGATTCGCGCCTGTTCCTGGCGATCAACTTCAAGCTGACTGGACGTTTGCAACTGGCGCTGCCCCAAGACAAGCGTCTGCCCAAGACCCATCTGATCTTCTTGCTGTCCAATGGCGATCAACTCCGCTATGTCGATCAACGCACGATGGGGCAGCTGTACCTGGCGGCTGATCTGACGCAAGTCCCCGATTACACCACATTGGGGCTGGAACCCTTTGACGTTTCGCCAGAGGAATTTCGTGAGCGACTCAAACCTTATCGAGGTGAGATCAAGGGCGTGTTGACACGCGGCGAGTTCATCGCCGGGATTGGCAATGCCTATGCCGATGAGATCCTATGGGCGGCGCGCCTGCATCCGTATCGTAAACGCACCGCGCTCACTCCCGAAGAGATCGATCGCTTGTATGCGGCGATGCGGTCAGTGTTGCGTGCTGCAATCGAAAAAGTTCGCGCCGAGATGGGCGAAGCCATTCACCTGGAACCGCGCGCGTTCATGGCCGTACACCTGAAAAGCGGCGAGCCGTGTCCACGCTGTGGCGCACCCATCTCGGTGGTCAGCGCCAATCAACGCCTTACCAATTTCTGCCGCACCTGCCAGCCGGGAGGACTGATCAAAGGGATGTGATGTGGTAACTATTACTTGCGGGGACAAATCTCATTTCATCAGGAGCCTGGCATGAATTCTCGCGCGATCAAACTGGACATACCGCTGCTCACCAAAGCTTTACCCATCCCGCTGATTGCGGCCGCCGTGCTGGCCGTGCTGGATATGTTGAGCGTGAGTTTTGGCATCTTCACCTCGTTGATCTATCTGGCACTGTGGATTTTTTGCGGTGTGTGGTACACGCAACTGGTCTTAAAAGCAGGCAACCGCCCGGGGGTGATCAATCTGGCCGTCAATGGCGCGTTGGTTGGTGCGGCGGCCTCATTTGTTTACCAGGTGCTGATCTGGCTGGAGCGTGTGCTGCGCGTGGGCGGCCAGACGGTCGATGTGGCCGGCCTCCTGGTCACCCTGCTCTATGTGGCCATCATTGCGGGACTGGGAGCCGTGGCGTGGTTTGCCTTTCAAACCGATAAGCGCTGATGGTCGATCGATCTCTCGGCCTTGATCTTCAATGACCGGTTCAGTGCACGATCGTATGAAATCTCAGCACTACTCGACCATTCAAGTTGCTCGCGCCGTCGGCGTGCATTCCAACACCGTCCGCATGTACGAGGTGTGGGGCTTCCTGCCGCCCGTCCCGCGCGCGCCCAACGGCTATCGCCGCTATACCGAATTTCACATCGATCAAATGCGGCTGGCGCGCACGACCCTGCACGGCGGCTGGCCGGGCCATAACATCCGCGAATCGGCGGTGGCGCTGGTGCGCCGCGCGGCGTCCGGCGATCTGGGCGGTGCGCTCGAACAAGCGTATCGACATCTTGCATTGGTGCAGGCCGAACGCGCGCAGGCCGAGGGCGCGGCGAATTTATTGGAGCGTTGGGCGCAGGGCACGGCGATCGATACGACCGCCAAGCCGCTGCGCATCAAAGAGGCAGCCAAGTTGTTGGGCGTCACTTCCGATATGCTGCGCAACTGGGAACGCAACGGCCTGCTGAAAGTGCCGCGCGATCCGCACAGCCGCTATCGCGCCTACGGGGCCGCCGATCTCGATCGGGTACGGGTGATCCGCACCTTGTCGCGCGCGGGTTACAGCAACATGGCGATCCTCCGTATGCTGCGCCGCCTCGATGCCGGCGAGCGGCAGAACCTGCGCCAGGCGCTTGATACGCCCGATCCCCAAGAAGACGTCTTCACCGCAGCCGATCAATGGCTCTCGGCTTTGCAAGCGCAGGAACAACGCGCCAACGACATGATCGCTCAACTGGAAGCGATGATTCGTAAGAAGCGTAGGAAGTGAGTCAACAGAGGCGTTATATGAGCCGCAACAAACTCATACTCATCATTGGCCTGGCGTTTCTTATAGGCTCTTGCACCAGTTCATTACCTTCATCTAGCTTGGCACAAGTGAAGGGAGTCTTGGTCACTAAAGGCGCTAAGATCCCAAGTAAAGATGCCGTTCTCCGGCTTTGGAAAATTACTGGCACAGAAATGGAGTTTTATATTTCTTCAGAAGAACATCCCACTTCCGAAACAAAAACAGATGCCGCAGGAGTGTTTTTGTTCACCGATGTGCCGCCTGGTCTGTATCGTCTGGGGGGCAAGATAAAAGTTGAATCCGGAGACGTTTCTCTGAATCTTGACGAATACAATGGAAATAAGTCAGGGGAGAAACCCGCAATTGAAGTAGCTGCTGGTCAGACCATTGATCTGAGCGTTCTTGAGCATTGTCCACATCAAGTTTGTGGCCTACCGCCAACGGTGACACCAACGGCGATTCGGTGAATTGAGCACGGCTGATGACTTGTAAGGGGCGCCGGAGATGAATCTCCGGGCTATGGCATTGCGCCGGATGAATCCGGCTGAACCCGATTTATCGGGTGTGGCGTGGCAGCCCGGCGATTGATCGCTGGGCCATGCGCCAACGACATGATCGCTCAACTGGAAGCGATGATTCGTAAGAAGCGCCGCAAGTGACAGCCCTCCTTTTGTACACCAAGGTTGTAAGATGAGGTTGGATTACGATCCCAATCTCATTTTTTTAAGGAGGCGTCATGACTCAATCCCCGTTGGCCGACCACGCACGATCTTATCTGCAGCGGCTGTGCGTCGAAATTCCTGCTCGGTGTGTAGGCAGCCCCGGTAATCGTGCTGCGACCGATTTCTTCGCGGACACGATCGCGTCTTTTGGCTTCACCACCGAATCTCCTGTATTTGATTGCCTGGACTGGACACAGCAAGGCGCAACGCTCGACGTCGGCGGTCAAGCGTTCGCGGCGTTGGTCAGCCCGTATTCGTTGGGGTGCGCGGTCACGGCGCCGTTTGTCGCGATCTCCACTATCGGAGAATTGGAAGTAGCCGAGGTCGCGCAGCAGATCGTCGTGTTGCAGGGCGACATCGCCAAAGAACAGTTGATGCCCAAGAACTTCGTGTTCTACAACCCCGCGGAGCATCAACGCATCATCCGTGCGTTGGAAAGCCATCGGCCGTGCGCCATCGTCGCGGCGACCTCGCGCAACCCGGAGATGGCGGGCGCGGTCTATCCTTTTCCGCTCATCGAAGACGGCGACTTCGACATTCCTTCGGTGTATATGACTGAGGAAGAGGGCCAACGCCTGATCGGGCGAGCGGGACAGACGCTGTCGCTGGAGATTCGCGCGCAGCGAAAACCGGCGCAGGGGTGCAACGTCATCGCACGGAAGGGCGCTCAATCCGATCGACGCGTGGTGCTCTTTGCGCACATCGACGCGAAGCAGGGCACGCCGGGTGCGTTGGACAACGCTGTCGGCATCACGACGCTGTTGCTGCTGGCCGAACTACTGAGCGATTACGATCGCGATTTGGGCGTTGAAATCGTGGCGTTGAACGGCGAGGACTACTACGCCGCTCCGGGCGAGATGCAATACCTGCAACTCAACGCTGGGCGCTTCGACAACATTGTGTTGGGAATCAATCTCGATGGGTTGGGTTATCGCGCAGGGCGTACGGCCTACTCGCTGTATGACTGCCCGCCCGATCTGACAGATGCGATCCAAGGCGTGTTCGCGACGCGTTCGGAATTCGTCGCCGGCGAGCCGTGGGTTCAAGGCGATCACGGCCTCTTCCTGATGAATCAACGTCCGGCGTTGGCGCTGACCTCCGAGCGGGTGTATGAGTTGTTGCTGAACATCGTCCACACGGCGCACGATCAACCGGAGATCCTTGACGTGAATAAATTGGTTGAGACGGCATTCGCCCTGCGCGCTGTGCTGAACTGTCTGGTATAAACGCCTCGTCATTCACAACGCGGACGGTGTAAAGCAGAGCGACATACTACGCTTTACACCGTCCGCCAGACTTGCGCCCCCCAGTAACTGTGGTTGGAAACCAACGTTAGGTGCTTTGCCTTCTGGCTGCCAACTACTTCTGAAAAATAATCGCGACGATGACGCCGGACAAGCCAAAGAGACAGAACCAGGGGAAAAAGTCGCCCACCAGTGAATAAACGGTTTGGGTACCTTTCACGGGAAGGTGCGCTATCAGGGTCCGATCGCTAGCCCCGTAATAATTGTTTCTTCCCAGTACACTCCCCTGATAATCCACGGCCACACTTTGCCCGTAATATCCGCCTCGCGCGAGAGAGAAGCCGCTTTCAATGGTTCGATAGGCTGCCATCACGGAATGCAGTGGGTTTCCTTTTGAATCCGGTGTGCCATCAATGGCACCGCTCAACACGATGTCCACTCCTTGTTGACCCGCCTGGCGCATAAAATCGGGAAAATCCATGTCCAGGCAGATGACACTCGTGAGCTTGCCATACGGAGTATCGATCGCCTGGATGTGCCCCGGCCCACGGCTGGCATGTTCGTCTTCCCAACCAATCAACAGCTTGGTCTTGATGTACTGATAAGCGATTTCGCCGGCGGGGGTAATCATCACTGACTTGTTCTCGATGAGCTGGGCAGGCTCAGCCCGCAGCATCGGATCGGTTTGAATGGTAATCAAGGGAAAGACCAGATAGATGTGCTCCTCACGGGCGAGTTGACGGCCGCGGTCAAGAAAGACACTCTCCTCGTCCTTGAAGACGTGAGCATTATACTCAGTCCAGGTGATGATTTTGCTGCCGGTTTTAGCCAGCAAGCGACTTCGTTCCAATAGGTCGTTGTTGATGTCTGTCATGGACTGAGCGAGTCCCTCACGGTCGGCTGGTGTCAGGGTGCCGGCGATCAGGCGTTGGTGCAATTCACTGGTGTCTGCCGGAATTACTTCTTTGTTCACATTCGTGACCAGAACGGCGACTTGAACAGTCTCGTTGGCGGGTGGAACGAGAGCCAGGCGCAACCCGCCGAGAAAGACCACGGCCAGCAAAATGCCGGCATAGACCGCTACTCCCCAGCCGACTTGTCTGACATCAAAACCACCCTCCCAGGCATAATTGACTACGCTGGCAAACCACGCCACCAGAAAGGTAACGCCCCACAGTCCCGTGATTGACATGATTTGCAGCAGCGGCAGATTGAGCGACTGGGTATACGCGATAGAGAAAAAGGTACCTAATGGAAGAATCAGATGCAACAGATATTCCACGGTGACCCAAGCTGCCGGCAGCACCAGGGTCGCAGCGAAACCTTTGATCTGCGGTCTGATCAACCGATCGATGACGTAGGGCAGGAAGACCAGCAGGCCAAAGGCCGCCGTGTACAGCGTGAACATAGCCCCGGCGTCCTGAAAGGCAGCCCGCCACTCAAAGTAAAACGCTACGGCGTTGACGAGGTATCCCAGTAACAATCCAGAGGCAGCTTTCCGCGTGCGCAGGAAGCGCACCATAAATACCGGCCCCAGCCAGGCCGCAATTGGAATGATCTGCATCCCGTTCGAAAAGATCAGGATCACAAAACCAACAACCAGCCAGAGAAATGAAAGATGGTCTTGCAAAGGGAAGGCGATTTTCCCTGTTCCAGGTTGGGATGATATTACTTGCTCGCTCATGTTTCCTCCTCGGAATCATAGGGTTGCTATCAAATTGACGGTATAAGTCATGAATCCATTCACACGTCTTAACGCTTCCTGATCAGCCCGAGAACAAGCAAGGCCACTGATAATCCACCGCACACCCACACAAACCAATTACCCAGCCCGCCGTAGAATGTGGCTACACCTTGGGTGGGCACATCCACCAACATCGTCGGTTCGGCAGTGGTGAAAAAATCCTGTTGAGCCAGCAGCTGGCCACGATAATCCACCGCCATCGATGTTCCTTCGTTCACCTGCCGCACGATCGAGAAGCCGTTTTCCACGGCGCGGAACAGACCCACTTCGGTATGATACGGCTTGATCGGTTCCCAGTCGTACGCGGGCACCAGCATAATGTCCGTCTTCAACTGTGCGGCCTGTTGAATCAGCGCCGGGAAATCCATATCGAAACAAATGGCGCTGGACAGCCGGCCATAGGGCGTCTCGACGACGTGCAAAATACCGTCGGAGCGGGTGGGATACCACGACATCGTCTTGGTGTATGAGTAGGCGACTTCGCCGCTCGGCGCGATCATCGTTAGCTGGTTGTCCGCCGTAGCGTGATCGTATTGAAAGATCACGAAGGCCGGCATGAAGTAGACTTGGTATTCTTTCGCAAAGGCTTGCGCTCGCGCTAGAAAGTCATCAACCTGCTCGGGCGACAACAGGGCATTGGCCTCGGACCAGAAGACGATCTTCGCGCCGGCCTGCGCGGCCTGTGTGCTGCGCGCGAAGAGTTGATCTTCTACCGCGACCAGCTCGGCGGCGTAGCGCTGCACCGCGTCCGGCGGCGTACCCCGATCGATGATCTCGCCCCAGTAGTCCCGCTGATGCGGCACGGTGATCCCGGCCACTTTGACGGTTGACGTGGGCGCGGCGCTGGTTGACAGCCGCAGCCCGCCGATCAACAATGTGACCGTCAGTGTGACGATCAACACCAGCCCTGGCCCGGTAACCTGTCGTATCTCAAACTTCTTTTCCCAGAGCAGGTTGAGCGTGGCGGCGCACCAACCCATGACGAACGCTAAGCCCCAGATACCCGTGATGGCAGCCAGTTGGATGAAGGCCGTGTGACCAAACTGGGTCGTCGCCGCCGAAAACACCGTGCCCAGTGGCGTCAAGCTCAAAGCAAAATCCATGATCACATAGATTGCCGGATAGATCAGCGTGCCGAACACTGGCGGCAGGCGGCGGACCAGGGTGCGATCCAGATAAAGAGCAGCCAGCAGCGGCGCGGCGCGCAGCATGGCAATACCAACTTCTGCCGCTAATGGAAAGTCCCAGCTGCCCGTGATGTTGATAAACAGCGCCAACGTCATCAGCGGCACGGCCCACAGAGTCGTCACCCAGCGCTCCTGCAACCGGAAGAAACGAATCAAAAAGATCGGCGCCAACCATACGGCTGCAGGCACATTCCAGCGCCAGCCCATAAACACCAACAGGCCGGCCCCCAGGATCAACCACAAAAACGATTCGATTTTACGGCTCATCATAGTTTCCTTTCGCGCAGTAAGATGACGCTGCCAGTCTAGCGAAAAATCGGCGGATTGTGCTCAACCGTTGGGTGGATTGAGGGTGGAGAATGGGGATGTAATCGCCGCAGTTCTATCGCGCAATCTATCTTTGGATAGACGACATTGACCCTGGTTTACGGGTATGCTGTGCTCAGCAACATGCAGATACAGGAGCTGCCGGTCGCTCGACTGTTCTTCAAGGTCCGGGCGGGACGCGATGTCTCGATCGGGGGGCCAGGCGCCTGGCCTCTGCGCCGCGCACCTTTGCCCTGAAACTAATCTGGGAAGTGTTTGCCGATCCCATCGGGTATGTAATGACGCGCAAGATACTGCTGACACTCAAACGGCGGGTGGAGCATTGAAGCAGCGGCCATGGGCACAAACGACGCTTGTCTGAGGTTCGTCGGTCAAGTGTCGGCGTAAATATCGGGATAACTTTCGGAAAAAGCGGAAAATACTAAGCGTATCCTGGTCGCGGTTTACTTCAGCCGCGTCCGCGCGGAGAAAGCGCATTTTCAGAACGAAGGAGCTCGCTGAATATGAATAACACATTCAAGATCGTTTTCCTGGTAGGCCTGATCATTGCCGAGGTTATTCGCTTTCCGCACCGCCAGCGCAACAAGCGCGAGATGCGCGAGAAGAAACTGGCGGAGAGCCGCCTGAATCCGTTGGATGTTATGCTCGACTTCCTGGCCTTTGGAGGCATGGAAGTTATTCCCTTGATTTACATCTTCACACCCTGGCTCGACTTTGCTAATTACGCCTTGCCCCCGGTATTAGGTTGGCTGGGGGCGGTGATCTTTGTAGCGACGCTGTGGCTGCTGTGGCGCGCGCACGCCGACCTGGGCTTGAACTGGTCGCCGACGCTCCAGATCACGCAGGCGCATCAGCTGGTCACGCAAGGCGTCTATCACTACATCCGCCATCCCATCTATGCGGCGATGTGGCTATGGGGCATCGCGCAGGTGTTATTGCTGCAAAACTGGATCGCCGGTCCGGCCACGCTGTTGTTCTACGGCATCGTCTACTTCCGGCGCACGCCCCGCGAAGAGCAAATGATGCTCGATCGTTTTGGCGATGAGTACCGCGCCTACATGCAGCAGACCGGGCGCGTGATTCCCAAACTGGGAAAGTAAACCCACTTGGCGCTGAGGCCGCCCCAGACCTCGGCAGACTGGGCACACTGTCGTAAGAAATCCGTGTCGAAGGTTAGCCTCTGATCCATGGTTTAGGATTGATACGCATTGCGGCCATCATTAGCTTCGTGCCTAAATTGATAGGAAACTGTTAGTTGGTCGTTAAGCCACACCGCTCGCTTTACTCTATACTGGAACTTGTAACAAAATTTAGCAGGCTGCCAGAGGATATCAGGTCATGTCATCACGTTCAACTGCATTGATCATCGGCGCCGGACTCGGCGGAATTGCCACCGCGGCGCGCCTGGCGCGCCAGGGTTATCAAGTAACGGTTCTCGAACAAAACGCCAGACCCGGCGGGCGCTGCGATCAACTTGTGCGCGATGGCCATCGCTTCGATATTGGCCCGACGTTGTTCCTGATGCCCGAAGTTTTCGCGGAGACCTACGCGGCGCTCGGCGCGCGGATGGAAGAGCAGCTCGATCTGCGCCGCATCGATCCCACCTATCGCGTGCGCTTCGACGACGGCCTGACGCTGTCCCTCACGTCCGATCTCAATTCACTGCAAGCGCAGCTTGAAGCGGTTGAGCCGGGCGCGTTTGGCGGGCTGCTGCGCTATCTCGACGAAGGCCGCGTGAACTATCACACTTCGTTGCAGCGCTTCGTGGGCCGCAACTTCTACAATCTGGCGCAGTACTTCAGCCCGGCCAACCTGCCGCTCCTGTTCAAGCTCAAGGCGCTGGTCAAACACTATCACAACATTGGTCGCTACTTCGATGATCCGCATCTGAAGGCGGCGTTTACCTTCCAGAATATGTACCTGGGTCTCAGCCCGTACGATGCGCCGGCGACTTACTCGCTCTTGCAATACACCGAGCTGGCCGGTGGCGTGTGGTTCCCCATGGGCGGCCTGTATCGCGTCATCGAAAACCTGGCGTCGATCGCTGACTCGCTGGGTGTGCGTTTCGAGTACAACACGCCCGTCAAGCGGATCGAAGTCGATGGCCGGCGCGCGACGGGCGTCATCCTGCGCGATGGCTCACGCCGCACGGCCGATGTGATCGTCGCCAACGCCGATCTGCCCTACGTCTATCGCCAGCTGCTGCCCGATCGAGCTGAAGCCGATCGGTTGGAGAAGCTCAAATACACCTGTTCGGCCATCATGTTCTACTGGGCCACCGACCGCGCCTATCCCCAGTTGGATACGCACAACGTCTTTCTGTCGGGTGATTATCGGGCTAGCTTCGATCGCATCTTTCACGACCACACGCTGCCCGATCAGCCGAGCTTTTACGTGCACGCGCCGGCGCGGGTCGATCCTGCAGCGGCGCCCGAGGGTCAGGATACGTTGTTCGTACTCGTGCCTGTCGGCCACGTCGACGATCAGGCCGCGCAGGATTGGGACGCTTTAGCGGCCCGGTCACGTTCGTTCGTCGTCCGGCGGCTGGCTGAGCTGGGCGTGGACGATCTCGATCAGCATTTGAAATATGAAGTGATCTACACCCCGCGCGAGTGGACGAACCTTTATAACTTAGCCAAGGGCGCCGCGTTCGGTTTGAGCCACAACTTCTGGCAGGTCGGTTATCTGCGCCCGCACAATCGCCACGCACACTATCGCAATCTATACTTCGTCGGATCGAGCACCCATCCCGGCGCGGGCCTGCCCATGGCCTTGCTCTCGGCGCGTTTGACCACCGAGCGCATTCTGAAAGAGAGCGGCGTTGTGCGCCCGCGGCGCACATCCGTGACGCACTTGAACTGGGCCGAGTCATGACGCTGCAACCGCACACCTGGGAACCGGCATTGCTCTCACAGGCGCATGAGGCCTGGCATTCCAGCGTGATGACGCCGCCGCAGCGCAGCTTCAACCGGGCGCTGCTCGATCGGGCGTATGCGCAGTGCGAGAAACTAACGGCTCAGCACAGCCGATCGTTTTATCGCGCTTCGAGTTTCCTGTCGGGTGAGAAGCGCCGTGCCGTGCGCGCCCTGTATGCTTTCTGCCGCATCACCGACGACATTGTCGATTGTCCGGACTGCAACGCTCAACAATCGCTGAGCGAGTGGCGGCACATCGCGTTAGCGGCCGAACCGCCGGTCGATAACTTGGTGGCGGTGGCCTGGGCCGATGCGCGGCAGCGCTATCACGTTCCGCTGCGCCTGGCCGAACAGCTCATCGACGGTGTGGCGCGTGATCTCGATCAGGCCTGTTACACCACGTTCGACGATCTGGCCGCGTATGCCTATGGTGTCGCTTCGACGGTGGGCTTGATGAGTATGCGCATCATCGGCTACCGCAACGCGGCGGCCATCCCTTATGCGGTCAAGTTGGGTGTGGCCCTGCAACTCACCAATATTCTGCGCGACGTCGGCGCGGATTGGCGCATGGGCCGCGTCTATCTGCCCGCCGACGAGCTGGCGCGCTTCGATCTCTCGGCCGACGATCTGGCGCACGGGCAAGTGACTGAGCGCTGGCGCGCTTTCATGCGCTTTCAGATTGAACGCAATCGCCGTCTGTATGCCGAGGCGTGGCCGGGGATTCAACTGCTGAACGAAGATGGCCGCTTCGCCATTGCAGCGGCGGGCGAGCTGTATCGCCGCATTTTGGATGATATCGAAACGCACGACTACGATGTGTTCACGCGCCGCGCCCGTGTCAGCGCGCCGCGCAAAGTGCTGGACCTGGCGCGTCTGTGGTGGCGCACGCACGAACAGCCGGCCAGCCCCGCTGCTTCGGTGGTCAACGTCTGGAAACGCACGGGTTCTGAAGTTTTGAAACAGGTGGTCACGCGCGTGGATCATGTCTTGAATATTTCCAAACCGCAATATGACTTCATCATCACCGGCGCAGGACTGGCCGGGCTGAGCCTGGCCCTGCATTTGATCAACAGCCCGCTGCGCGATCGCTCGATCTTGATCGTCGATCATGACACCAAGGAGCGCAACGACCGTACCTGGAGCTACTGGTCCGATCGGCCCACACTCTTCGATGGCCTCGCTTGCCGCACGTGGGATCGCCTGCATCTGGCTGGCTTCAACGGTGAGCTGCAGGTCCCGCTGCGCCGTTACCGCTATCGCACCATTCGCGGCATTGATTTTTATGAGCACGCGCGCCGTGAGTTGGCCCAACATCCCAACGTGACGTGGCGGCACGGCCAGGTCGAGGCGATCGAGGAGGGCGGTGGATCCGCGCGTGTCGTCATCAACCGTGAATGTGTCACGGGCCGCTGGGTCTTCGACAGCACGCCGCGCCGGGCCGCGTCAGTGGAAGATGCGCGTTTCCACCAATTGAAATTGCACTTCAAAGGCTGGGAGATCGAAACACCCCGTTCAGCTTTCGATTCGGGCGTGGCCACCTTCCTCGACTTCCGCACACCGCAAGCGGGCGCGACGCGTTTCTTCTACGTGCTGCCGTTCGACGAGCAACACGCTTTGGTGGAGTACACGTTGTTTTCGAATAGGCCGCTGCTGCCGCGTGAGTACGAACAGGCGATGCAGACGTATCTGCACGAGGTGCTAAAGATTGATGACTATCGCATCACCCGGCAGGAGAGCGGCGTGATCCCCATCACCGATCGGCCTTATCCGCGCCGGCTGAGCGAGCGCGCGGCCGGGCGTGTGCTGTCGATCGGGATGCAGGGTGGACGCATCAAACCCTCGACGGGTTTTGCTTTCATGCGCGTGCAAGCGGATTCGGCGGCGATCGTGCAATCGCTGCTTGAACACGATCAGCCGTTCGCCATTCCGGGAGATTCTGAACGCTATCGCTTGTATGACTCGCTGCTGCTCGACATCATGGAGCATGACCCGGAGCGAATTCAGGCGATCTTTGCCGCGCTGTTCAAGCGCAATTCCATCGAGCAAGTGCTGAGTTTTCTGGATGAGCGCGCGTCGCTGGCACAGAACGTGCGTATGATTGCCACGCTGCCCCCCGCACCTTTCTTGCAGGCGCTGGAGCGCCTGGGAACGTCGAAAGAACGTGTGGTGGAGACGACTTAACAACAGAGGCCCTAAAACAAGGAAGCGCAGAACCG
>JAUQXC010000529.1 GCA_030834825.1 Thermoflexales bacterium | reverse complement strand
GGTGCGTTGGTACGTGTGCATGGCCGAGATCGGTTCGGCGTCTTTGACGGCGTGGTACAGCGCCGGATGGATAAAGGTCCGGGTGAAATCCAAGAATGAAGCCTCATCTGTCGGTGGCCGTTCTGCGCCAGCGCCGGCCAGATTGACCATCCACAAATTGTTCTCGATCGGATAGATCAATCCGCCGCACAGGCCAAAGGGTGGGCGGGTGCGCACCATCATCGATTTCCAGTCAGCGGAGAAGTTCGCCGGACGGCGATAGGCGCGTGTGGCATAGCCGACATGGGCGTTGATCACGGTTTCTTCTGGCGCCGCATAACCCAGCCGGGCGATCCAGTCCAACCCTTTGGAAGTTCGACCGCTGGCATCGACGATCAGATCGGCCGTTAACTCAACCACGGCGTTTTCAGAGCGATCGCGATCGTGCATTTTGAGGCCCGTGAAAGCCGATCGGGTTTCCGTGACCAGCGGCTCGAGTGCCTCGCAACGTGCTATAGTGGTGATGTTCTTGAGCGCCGCCACCTGACGCCGGATCAATTGTTCCAGCAAACCGCGGCTGCACGTACGCGTGGTGTACTCTGAATCGAAACGCGGACTCCAACCGGCGGGCGTGAAGGTCACCAGATCGCGCGTCCAATTGACGCTGAGCGCTCCAGCTTGCGTGAGCTCAGCCTCCAGTTGTGGAAACAACTGCTGCATGATCAACAGGCCACGTCGCAGCAAGACGTGCACGTGCGCCGTCTGGGGTGCCCCGCGGCGTGGCTCAGGCGAGTCGGGCAGGGCGTCGCGATCGATGATCGTCACGCGCTCGAAGTGATCACTCAGCACGCGTGCGGCCAGCATTCCCGCGATGCTGCCGCCTATCACGATGGCATGTTGCTTGGCGTTCATGAACGCTAGTCCCTCCCTGTGAAGTACTACGAAAAGTGTACCATCAATCCAACCGCTCACGCCGTTTACCAATTTTTTACAGCGCCGCATTGCCTCCGCAACTCATCGAGACTATAATGGGCTTAAACCTCCCCGGGGACGCACCATGACTTTCAGTAGCGGCGAAAACGTCGGGCCGTATCGGATTGTCGAGCAGTTGGGCAGCGGCGGCATGGCGACCGTCTTCAAAGCCTACCATGCCAACCTCGATCGCTACGTGGCGATCAAAGTGCTCCATCCGGCTTTCAAGCAGGATCCCAATTTCCTCTCGCGCTTTCAACGCGAAGCACGCATCGTCGCCAAATTGCAGCATCCGGCCATCGTGCCCGTGTATGACTTCAACGAGCACGCGGGTCAACCTTATCTCGTCATGCGCTTCATCGAAGGCGAGACGTTGAAGGCGCGTTTGAGCAAGGGTGATCTGCCCTTGTTTGAGGTGGTGCAGGTGTTGCATCCCGTGGGTGAAGCCTTGCAGTACGCGCACGGCCAGGGCGTGCTGCATCGCGATGTGAAGCCCAGCAACATTCTACTGACGCCTGACGGCAGTGTCTTTCTGGCCGACTTCGGGTTGGCCCGCATCGCACAGGCCGGCGAATCGACGCTCTCGCAAGATGCGCTGGTGGGCACACCCCAGTACATCTCGCCCGAACAGGCGCGCGGCGATCCCGACCTGGATGCGCGCACGGATATTTATTCGCTCGGTGTCGTGTTGTACGAATTGCTCATCGGGCGGGTGCCTTATCAGGCCGATACGCCTTACGCCGTCATTCACGATCACATCTATGCGCCGCTGCCACTGCCCCGATCGATTAAGCCGGGTTTTCCCGAAACGTTGGAGCGCGTGCTGCTCAAGGCCCTGGCCAAAGAGCGCGGCGATCGGTATGCCAGTGCCGCCGAATTGATGACGGCGTTTGAGTCGGCGGCGCAGGTGATCATCTCCGAAGCACCCACCCAGGCTTTAGCACCCGAAGCGCAGCGGAGTGGTGCCGCTGCGCAGCCTATGGTTGTGGTCCCACCGATCGTTCCGGTGGTAACCCCTTTGGCTTCCAGCCCGGCAGTTGCGACTTCTGGCTCGACCGTTCCCACTCCCGCGCTGAAAACCAGAACGCCTCTCTGGATCGGCCTGGGCCTGGCCGCCGTGGCGATCATCGCCATCATGGCCGTCATGGTATTGAACCGCGATCGTCAGCCGCCGCCACTCAATCCCCAACCACCCCGCCAGCAAATGCCGGGTGAACCGCCGCACCAACCTGATGAGCTGGCAATGCAAATCGAATCCCTGCAGACGCAGTTCAGGCGGGCGAATGATTTGATCAACCAAAACCAACTCGAGCCGGCGCAGGCAGAATTTATTCAAGCGGCTGAAAACGCCGAGCGTCTGCTTAGGGACAGACCTGATTTACCCTCAGAACAGCGCGTCCGGCTGCACACGCTGGCCGGGCAGAGCTGGCTGGCCGTCCAGCAACCCGATCGCGCCCAGCCGCATTTTCAGGAATTAGCGGACCTGGCGCCTAAGGAGGCCGAGCCGTTGGTGGGCGTGGCCTTGGCCGAACTGCTGCGCGGCAATCTCGATGCGGCCAACGAGGTACTTGATCGCGCAATCCGTTTGAATCCCGATCTTAACTCGGCGCATTTGTTGAAGGCCTGCGCGCTCATCAAGCAGAATGAACGCCTCCCCGCTCTGCGCGAGTTTCGCCAAGCTGGCGGCGCGGAGACCCTGATCAAATTGCCAGCCTGGATGCAGCCGGTTTTGAATCGCATCGAGTGTAATCCGGAGCGGTTTAAGTAACTTGGTGGATCCCCCCAACAGGTTTGCGGTGTGCTTTCCCAACGCGAAACTCATCTTGCTCATGGAGGATCGGCATGCTTAAGCGAGTGCCACTCTGGCTGACGGTGTTGTGGCTGGCCGGCTGTAACAGCCTCAGCACGCAGCTGTCCACCCTGTTGATGATCCTGGTGGCGGCGACCTTTCTGCTGGCGGCGATCGGCGCCGTGGTCACGATGGTGACGAACAACTCCGAACGACGTGTGGCCTCGGCGCTGATTGCGTTTGTGGCTCTGATCGCCGGCGTGTTCTTCGTGGTGATGTTGGTAGCTTAGCTGAGGTTTCTCCGCATGCTATCCAGTCTTCTCAACTTCGTTGCAGGAGTGTTCTCGATTCTGGGCCTCGCCGTAACGGTATCTGTCTTGTTTAGGGCAAAGCTGCGCAGCTTAGCAAGCGCAGTGTTTGTTTTCTTAAGCGTGTGGCTGGTAACGTTGCTCGGGAATTTTTCTTCTGGCGTGACCTTCTTGTTTTTTGGACTTAGCTTGGCTTTAGTCCTCGTCTGCGCTCTGGTTGAACTTCGAAAGGCCCCATCTCTTTTGGCCGCGGCCGTGTTGTTAGTATCGATTCTAGGGTTGGTCACAACCGGGTGTCTTCTGATCACATCCATCACATCCGGGAATCTTCTCTGAACGACATGGGGGATCTGAGCTCGATCGCCCGCGCCATTGCGGCTGTTCGTCATTTTGGCGCGGGGCGAGTATAATTCGCCCGGCGAATATAACTCGCCCAAATACTTTGCGGGGATACAAGGAGCTAGCATGCGAACCCCCATTATTGCCGGTAACTGGAAGATGAATAAAAACGTGGCGGAGGCCGTGGAACTGGTCCGCGCCTTGCGCGAGGCCGCCGCTGCGGTTGAGAAGGTCGAGATGGTGGTCTGCCCGCCGTTCGTGTCCCTGGCGGCAGTGAAGGACGCGCTGGCCGGATCGAAGATCGGTCTTGGCGCGCAGAACGTCTACTGGGAAGAGAAGGGCGCTTTTACCGGTGAGATCTCGCCGCTGATGTTAAAAGATCTGGTGACCTATGTGATCATCGGCCATAGCGAGCGCCGACAGTATTTTGGCGAGACGGATGCCACCGTGAACAAGCGCGTGAAAGCAGCGCTGGCACATGGACTGACGCCCATCCTGTGTGTGGGTGAGACCCTGGCGCAGCGCGAGGCCGGTGAAACCTCGGCGGTGGTGAGCAACCAGGTCATCAACGGCCTGGCGGGATTTTCCGCCGAAGAGGTGAAGTCGATCGTGATTGCCTACGAGCCGGTGTGGGCCATCGGCACAGGCCGCGCTTCGACGGGCGAAGATGCCAATGCCGTGGTGGCGCAAAACATCCGCACGCCATTAAGCAAGTTGTTCGGTGAAGCGGTGGCACAAGGTGTGCGCGTGCAGTATGGCGGCAGCGTCACGGCGGCCAATGCCGCAGAGTTCATGGGCATGCCGGAAATTGACGGTGCGTTGGTGGGCGGCGCGTCGTTGAAAGTGGCCGACTTCACGGGCATCATCACGGCGACGGCCCAGGCGAAGTAGTCACTGGCTGAAGTTGCCAGACCTGACAAACAAAAAGCCCCGGCAAGCAAATGCGGGGCCTTCTTGTTTCAAGGGGCGAAAATTATTTGATGGCGTCCTTGAGCTGCTTGACGGGGCGGGCTTTCACGACCTTGCTGGCGGGTTTGGCCTTGAAGACGGCGGGCTGACCCGTGAAGGGATTGATGCCCTGGCGCGCGGGCACGGCGGGCTTCTTGACGGTGACCAGTTTGATCAAGCCGGGCAGCACCACTTCGCCGGCGCCCTTGCTCAGTTCCTTGTAGACGATCTCGCTCAACGCAGTCAGCACAGCAGTGACCTGCTTCTTCTCCAGGTCGCTCTTCTTGGCGATGGCGCCGATAAATTCCGACTTGGTCATGCGTTTCTTAGCCATGGGGTAATATCTCCTTGGGATGGTTTTTGTCTTCGTGACCGATTGGCCGGAAGAACTGGCCTTAGTATACACTGATGAAGCAAAAAGGCAAATGGGACACACGCCGCAAAACCCTTGTTTTCTAGCGTTTTCTGACAGGCGCAATTTGGCATGCTGCTTTCGTCGTTCGTGTGGTTTCTCAGTACATTGATCGGGCTGGTACTCGTGCAGCGCTGGGTGCATAAGCATCTGCATGGCGTGGCCTATCTGATCACGGGGCATGCCGACATGGCGTTGCTGTTGTATTCGCTGCCTCTGCTGCCAGGCGTGGCGCTGCATGAATTTTCGCACGCGCTGGTGGCAGCTTTACTGGGGGTCAAGACGGCGAACCTCACGGTCATCCCGCGACAGCAACCCGATGGGCACGTGCGCCTGGGCTCGGTTCAAGTGGAGCGCGTCGACGCGGTGCGCTCGAGCCTGATCGGCCTGGCGCCGCTGCTGGCTGGCAGCATTGCGATCGTGTTGATCGTCCGCTTCGCTTTTGACGTGAATACCCTGGGCGGCGCCGTGCAGCGCGGGGATATTGCGGAACTGTTGTCGTCGCTGGGCGGCTTGCTGCGCGCACCGGATGCCTGGTTGTGGTTGTATCTGCTCTTCTCGATCGCCAACGCCATGATGCCCAGTCCCTCCGATCGGGAAACATGGCCTCCCGTGATTCTCTTCAGTCTGTTGTTGTTGGCGCTGGCGGTGACGTTCGGGTTGAACGCGACGATCGAAGGGTTGAGTGCGGTGGTCGATCAAATTTTACGCTGGCTGGCGGCCGCTTTCACCATCACCTTGATCGTGGACGTGCCGTTCGTCCTGATCATCTTTCTGCTCGAAGTGACGTCGGGCCGGGCATTGGGCCGGCGCGTGGAATATACCTCTTCAGTGAATCACTCCTCCCGGAAGAAGAAGCGCTGATCGGACGGCTGGATGGGCCTGTGTTGCGGAAGATACTCCTCCAGAACTTCCGGCACGATCGTCGGCACTTCGTAGGTAACCAGTTCATCGGGCACCACCAAATACCCCACGAGTTCGGAGAATTCCAGATCGGTCCCTGCGACGCGATAGGTTCGATCAGCATCCAAGGGTTTGCCGTCGATCCGGAACTCGACGGGTTCTCCTCCTTTGATGTGCACGCTCATTCCCGAGACATGCGGCCAGCCAATCGGTATGCCGCGCAGCGGTTTAGGCGTGCGCGCGGCGTTTTCGGGCTTGAGTCCTTCGCGTACAAAGTGCATGAGCTGCGTGCCGGTCAAAGTCGTCAAGGCGGGATTCGCCGTCGAACGGCACGCCGCATAGAGCTGCCCCACCGTGATGTTGCCGGCTTCCAGTCCGGTGCGCCAGTGTCCGCCCAGGACCAGGGCCACGTCGGCCTGGGTCCGTTCGCGCAGCATGTCGGCCACCAAATTACTTGCGGCGCACTCGCGATCGGGCGACCAGTCGATCGGGCTGGCTGCCACGCCCAGCACCCGATCGGCGATTTGCCGCACGCGTTCTTGTTGTACGGCAAAGGCACTCTGCGCTTCGGGATCGAAGGGCAGCTCAGCCGTAATCGGAATCAATTGGCCGTGATGCTGTACGATTTTTCCAGTGCGTGCATCGATCTCCAGATCGAGTCGACCTAGATAACGACCGTAGTCGCCGGCCTGCGCGATGATCGTCTGGTTGATCATCAAGGGTGGGTCCAACGCGACGTGATCGTGCGCGCCGATGATGAGATCGATCCCGGCGACGCTTTCGGCCACGATCTGATCTTTCTTTGAGCCGAGGTGCGACAGGAGAATAATGGTTTGCGCGCCGTGCGCGCGCACCTCGGCGATGAGCGGTGACAGGATCTCTACCGGATCGCCCAGGTTCAAGTTGAAGAAAGAATAAAAAGCCAGCGGGTCAGTCAGACCAATGATGCCGACCGTCAGTTGGCCAAACCGTTGCAGGGTATAAGGTTCCAATCCGGCGACAAGCTGCTTGCTTTCTGGCTCGAACATGTTGGCGCATAACAGGGGGCGACCGAAATCTTCGGCCAGCCCGGTAATCGTTTGCGGTCCGTAGCGCAGCGGCGTCGCATTGCCCAGCGCGGTCAACTCATAGCCGGCACCCCGCAACAGTGCCATCACGGCGCGGCCTTTGGTCATGCTGCTCTCGTAGAGGATGGTATCCTCGGCGTCGCCGGCATCCCACAGCCCGCAGTGCCCGCCGCCGGTTGTGACTTCTTGTTTGATCTGCCTGGCAAGCGCGGCGATGCGGAAAACCTGTTCAACGCGGCCATGCAAATCGTTGGTGTGCAAAATCGTCAAGCGAGTCATTTCTTGGTTTGCTCCAGTTGTTCGCTCTTCTGCGCTACGACAAATAGCACGATCAAGGTTACGATGCCCAATAGACCCAGGGCCAGTACTTTGTAAATGCGCGCCTCGATGATCAACGCCAGTCCACCGAACAAGGCGCTGATCAAATAGTAGCCGACAACGATCTGTCGCTGCGACAGGCCGAGATCGAGTAAGCGGAAGTGCAGATGATCACGCCCGCCTTGAAACGGCGATTGGCCATGCCGGACGCGAGAGACGATTAACCACGCCACGTCGATGATGGGCACCGCCAGTGCCAGCAGCACCGTCGCCATCTTCGCCCCACCGATGATGCCCAGGCAGCCCAACGCAAAGCCTAGCGTCAACGAGCCGCTTGATCCCATGAACACCCGGGCAGGATGAAAATTATAGGGCAGAAAACCCAATGTTGCGCCGAGCAGCGCCAATGGCAAGGGGGCAATGCTGAGCTGTGGATCCTGTGTGGCCGTATCCTGTACCATCGCCACGAACAACACGGCGCTGAAAATCGCCGCGATGCCGACGGCCAGCCCATCGAGTCCGTCGAGCCAGTTGACGGTGTTCATCATGCCCATCAGCCAAAACAATGACAGCGGCACGATCAACCACGGGACGCTGTCGCTGAGGTTGACTTCGTGATTCGTGAACGGATTATTGAAGCGCTCGATGATGATCAACGAAGCAATCGCCACCAGCGAAGCAACGGCCTGCGCTACGAATTGCCGCCCTGGCCTGAATTCGAATTTGTCGTCGAGCAGTCCGAAGACAAAGACGATCAGCAGCCCGATCAGCAGTCCACCCATACGCGTGAATTCGTTGGGGTCGGTGCGCGGCAGATCGAGCCGGGGTGTAATCAAGACGCCCACGACGAAACTGACAAAGATCGCCAGACCGCCGGTGCGCGCAATCCGTCCTGCGTGCCTGCGTCGTCCGCCGGGTTCGTCGGCCATCTTCAGGCGCAGGCCGATTTTGGCGGCCAGCGGCGTGAGTAGCAGAGAAAGGATGAAAGAGAGAAGGAAGACGAGAAGAAAAGGTGTCATCGGTGTCAGCGAATCTGAGCGAATCAACGAATAAAAAATATCGGTGTCAACGGATGGGTTCGAATCAACGAATGGCGAATAGCAACGTCAACGAATCTGAGCGAATCAACGAATAGAATCGAATCACATTCCGCCAACCTCCCGTTGATGACTGTAGGCGATATGCTTCGGCCTGAACAAGCGATGATGCTCCAGCCTCGGCCGGCCAAAGTTGTGGAACAGCGCTTCGGCGCAATCCGTGGCGGCAAAATAGTCGAAGATTTGTGCCATGTCATCCTGGGTCATTGGCCAATGCTGTGCCTTGAGTTCGACGATGATGGCGTCTTTTACGATGAAGTCAGGTTTATAAGTGTGGATGGGTGTGCCATCTTCCAATTCGATGAGGAGTTCCGGCTCATCCAGATAGGGTAAGTCAGTTTGCGCCAATTTCGCGGCGAGGGCATCGTGGTAGACGCTCTCGCGATGGCCGGGGCCTAGTTCGTTGTGCACCTCCATGGCCAAGCCGTTGAGGCGATACGTGATGGAATCATAGGGTGTGTGAACCAGGCCGGGCTTTTCGGCCAGCCAGGATTGCTGTCCACCGCGCAGTGCTGCGATTTTGTCAGCGGTGAGGATTTTTCTGAGCTGCGCACCGCGCCGGGCCATTCGTTGATTCGCTATGGATTCGTTGGCATTCATTCGTGGATTCTGAGCGGATTCGTTGACGCCAAGCACGCCGCGCAACGTCTCGCTGTCGATGTTTCCGCCCGTCAAGACGCAGACACACTTCCGCGCATCTTTGATCTTGCCCGCCAGCAGCGCCGCGATCCCGGCGGCCCCTGACGCTTCCAGTAAGACTTGCTCGGAATCGATCAGAGCCACGATGCCGCGTTTCATCTCCTCTTCACTCACGAGCACGATCTCATCGATCAGCATCATGCCGACCATGAAGGGCACCCGCCCGAAACCGCCTGCCAGGCCGTGGGCCAGCGTCGGTTCGTTCTCGTAAATCTCGTACGGATAACCGTCGCGTTTGGAAAGATAAGCCGAGGGCGATGCCGTGGGGTTCACGCCGATCACGCGAAGGGTGGGGTTGAGTGACTTGGCGACAGTCGCGAGTCCCGCAATCAGTCCACCACCACCCACCGGCACGACGATCGTATCGATGTCGGGCAGATCCTGCATGATCTCCAGCCCGACCGTGCCTTGCCCCGCGATCACGGCGAGATCGTCGTAAGCTGAGACGTAGGTTGCGCCGTTCTTCTCCGCGAACTCAACCGCCGCCGCTTGGGCTTCGTCAAAGAGCTGACCGACCAGATGCAGGTTGACGTTGTACTGCCGCAGTTTCACAATCTTCGCCGGAGCCGCATTGGCCTGCACGAAGAGATCGGCTTTGGTCAGATTCAGACACTGCGCGGCGTGCGCCACGCCCAACGCATGATTGCCTGCCGAGGCCGCCACGATGCCACATTCACGTTCAGCGCTGCTCAGCGCCAAAATCTTATTCAATGCTCCGCGTGGCTTGAACGATCCGGTCTGCTGGCGATTCTCCAGCTTCAGCCATACGTCGCAGCCCAACGGCGCGCCGATCGCAGGCGAACGCAGCAGCGGCGTACGCGTGATGTACGGCGCGATACGCTGTTGAGCCAGATAGATTTCGTGCAGCGTCAGTTTGGGCATGCGATCGATGTTTCTTCCCTCTCCCGAAGCACGCGATTCGCTTTGGGAGCCCTAAAGGGTGCAAGGCAAAGGGACCGAGGGTGAGGGTTATCCTGTTCCGAACTGCCGATCGCCCGCGTCGCCCAGCCCAGGCACGATATACCCGATGTCGTTCAGCCGTTCATCGACGGCTGCGAGAAACAGCGGCACATCGGGATGATCACCGGTAAGTCTGGCGATCCCTTCGGGTGCAGCCAGCAGACCCATGTACTTGATCTTCTTCGCCCCCCACTTCTTCAAAATATCCACGGTGGCTGAAGCGGAACCGCCGGTGGCCAGCATCGGATCGAGGACGAGGCAAATATCGACGGTGGGGCTGATGGGCAGACGGTTGTAATAGGCGATCGGTTTCAAGGTGCGCTCATCGCGAAATAAGCCGATATGCCAGACCTCGGCCGAAGGCATCATCTCCCACACGCCTTCAACCATGCCCAGCCCGGCGCGCAGCACGGGGATCAGTCCAATCTTTTCGCCAATTTCCTGGCCGTGCGCTTCGCCCATGGGCGTGGTGACCGTGGTGTCATTCAACAACATGTCGGCCGTGGTCTCGTAAGCCAGCAGGATCGAGATTTCACGGACGAGTTCGCGGAACTTCTTGGGCTTGGTGTTGATGTCGCGCAGGAGGGTGAGTTTGTGTTTGACGAGCGGATGCTGACTGACGTGTACGTGGGACATCGCCATCTCCTTGAAGAAGAAAGGGTTGGCGCGATTGTACTCGAGAGGGTGCGAAAGTCAAACGGTCTGAGTAGACAATGCTCGATCGATCTTTGGCGCTTCATCAGTCACCATGCTATACTGAAGCCCACACTCCACTGATTGGATCGAAGGCATGTCTGAGCTTATCCACGTTGACTTTCTTCAGCAGGCTTATCACGACAATTGGCAGCAATACCTGGCCTCGCTCAAACCCAACGCTAAACTCGGTTGGGATGTATGCGTCCTGACCGCCAGCGATGAGCGCCAGGCCAACATGTATCGCGGGCAGCTGGCCTGGCGGCGCATGACGAATCTGTTGCCCGCTCAAACACGCTTCCTCGTCATTGCCGATCCCGATGGGCAGCGTATCGGATCAGGCGGAGCGACGTTGCGCGTTCTGGCGCAGTTGGCGCGCGAAGACGATACGCTCACCACCCAGCGGATCTTGATCATTCACTCCGGCGGCGATTCACGCCGCCTGCCGATCTGTTCGGCCACGGGCAAGCTCTTCGCGCGTGTGCCGCGCGTCCTGCCCGATGGCCGCGCCTCCACCGTCTTCGACGAATTCCTCATCGGTCTGAGCGGCTTGAGCAGCGCTACGCTGCCGCCCGGCGTGCTGGTCGCTTCGGGGGATGTGCTGCTGGTGTTCGATCATCTGCAAATTTCGTTTCAACGCGGCGGCGTCATCGGCGTGGCTGCGGCGGCCCCGGTGGAGATGGGGTTGCGGCATGGTGTCTATGTGCATGGGGACAGCGCGCATCGCGTGCAGGCTTATTTGCACAAGCCCGCGGCGGAAGAACTGACGCACTGGAAGGCCATCCACGCGGATGGCACCGTGCAAATCGATACCGGCTTGGTGTGGTTGGATGCGGCGACGGCGTTGAAGTATGCGGCGCTCATTCAATCCGCAGCCGTAGGCGCGATCTGCTGCGTGCCGCCGTTCGAACTGGCCTCCGTAGCCGCACTCAACTTCTACGGCGATCTGGTATTGCCGCTGGCGCAGTCCACCACCTTGGAAGACTATCTGGCCGACACCAGTGATGGCCCGGCTACTCCCGAAGTGCAGAAAGCGCGCCAGGTGATCTGGCAGCGCCTGCGCGGCACCTCGTTCACTTCTGAGCGGCTGCATCCTGCCATGTTCATTCACTTTGGCACATCACGTGAGTATTGGGAAACCGTTGCTGCTGACACCGCCTTGCAGCGCATTTGTGGTTGGGTCCGCTCGGCAGCAGCGTGGACTGCAGATGATGCTTCAGCCCTGGCCTTGATCAATGCGGCGGTTGAGAACGTCGCAGGGCCGGCCGATCCAGATCAGCCTGTCCTGATCGTGGATAGCTGCTTAAGCGGATCGTTGACCCGGCATGGCGCGGCCATCGTGGCTAGCGTCAACACGGCGCGCCCCATCGAGTTGGCGCAGGACGTTGTCCTCGATCAGCTGCCGTTGGCGCAAGGATTTGTCACGCGTATCTTTGGTCTGCACGATGATCCCAAGCGCGCCTGGGGTGTATCGGGCAGCACCTTCATGAATCACCCTTGGCCCGCTTGGCTGGCGGCGGCCCGCCTGGATCCGGAACTGCTCTGGCCCAACGTGCCCGTGACCGAACGCACTTTGTGGAATGCACGCCTGTATCCCGTCGCGCCGACTCGCGATGAAAGCTTGGTCTGCTCTTTGCCCTTGCAGGATCCAGCGCGCGCTACCCCCGAGTGGCGCGCGAAGTGGGCGGCTGCGCCGCGCCTGTCCTTGGCAGCGAGTTTTGCCGGTGCAGACAGCGAGCGCATTTTAAGCGACCTGGCTGAGATCGAAGACTTGGTAGCAGCACGCCACTTCTATGGCGCCATTCAAGCTCAGCAACCGGCGGCTGAGGCGCGAACGCTGATGGGGTCGGTCAGCAGCAATGTCGCGCGCCGCTGTGCGTTGATCGATTCGTGGCTGGCTCAGGCGGATCCCATTCTGCAACTGCGTGGCTATAAAGCGTTGGCGGCCGTCAGTGAACAATCTGCGTGGGAAGATCGGGCCTTCGCGGTTTTGGCGCAGCTGATTGAGTCTTCTGTGAATGAGCAGGTTATGGGGCGCACTCACGCCGTGCAGCTTGAGCACGGACACAGTGTGCAAGTCAAAGCGGCCGCGCGCGTCGATTTTGGCGGCGGCTGGACGGATACGCCACCCTACAGCCTCGAACAAGGTGGCACGGTGTTGAATGCCGCCATCCTGTTGCGCGGTGCGCATCCCATTGTGGCTGAGGCCACCTGGTTGGATGAACCGCGCCTGATCCTGGAAAGCCCTGACATCGAAGCCAAGTGGGAGCCGGTGTCTGCTGGCGAATTGCTGAGCTATGCCAATCCCGCCGATCTCTTCGCGCTGCAAAAAGCGGCGCTTGTCCTCAAAGGCCTGGTGCCCGCTTCTCTCGATCCGAATACGCCGGTGCGTGAACTGTGCCGAAAGCTGGGCGGCGGATTGAAATTGATCACACAGACTTCCATTCCGCGCGGATCAGGCTTGGGCACCAGCTCGATTATGGCGGGGGCGGTGCTGCAATGCCTCAGTCAGCTCAGCGGGGTGGACACGACGCCCGCGCAGCTGTGTGATGAAGTCTTATGCCTGGAGCAAATGCTCACCACGGGCGGCGGCTGGCAGGATCAAGTGGGCGGCTTGTGGGGCGGGATCAAATTGATCAGCACCGCGCCCGGCTTGCCACAGCAGATTCGCGTGGAGACGGTTGAGCTTTCTCCTGAGACGCAAGTGGAACTGAGCAGCCGCCTGATCCTGGTTTACACCGGGCGGCAGCGGCTGGCAAAGAACTTGCTGCGATCGGTGATGGGGCGCTGGATGGCGCGCGATCCGGAGATGGTCTGGATTCAGCAGGAGATCGCCCGGCTGGCGCTGGCGATGCGTGAAGCTTTGCTGGCGAATGATGTCTCGCGCTTTGGCGAATTGCTCAGCGAGCATTGGGCGATCAACAAACGGATGGATCCCGGCTGCACCAACGATTTTATCGATCATTTGTTTGAGGTGATGAGTCCGCAGATCGACGGCGCCAAGCTGGCCGGTGCGGGCGGCGGCGGCTTCGCCATTGTGGTGGCGCGCAGCCGTGCGGCGGTGCGCGAGCTGGCGGCGGAGTTGAAGGCACATTATCAAGGCACACCCGTCGAGATTTGGGAATGCGCGATCCCGGAAGCGGGCATGCTCGTGCAAACGCTGGTGCCTGGCGTGGTCGATCGAGTATAATCGACTCACTTGAATTGTGCTGAAAGGAAAGTATGCCCGATCGCCCCATTGCCCCTCAATCGCGTGAAGAAGACACCGCGCTCGATCGTGCGCTGCGCCCGACGCTGTTGGCCGAGTTTCCCGGCCAGGAACGCTTGAAGGAGAATCTGGGCATCTTGATTCAGGCCGCCCGACAGCGCAGCGAGGCGTTGGATCATGTCTTGTTTTACGGGCCGCCGGGATTGGGCAAGACCAGCCTGGCGCACATTGTTGCTAACGAGATGAAGGTCAACGTGCGGGTCACGGCCGGTCCGGCCATCGAACGGGCGGGCGATCTGGCGGCGATTCTCACCAATCTGAAAGCGGGCGATGTGCTCTTCATCGACGAGATTCACCGGCTGGGACGCGCCATCGAAGAAGTGATGTATCCGGCGATGGAAGATTTTGCGTTGGACATCGTCATCGGCAAAGGGCCATCGGCGCGCAACATCCGTTTGAAGCTGCCGCACTTCACGGTGGTTGGCGCGACAACGCGTCTGGCGCTGGTCAGTTCGCCCCTCCGGGCGCGCTTCGGCGCGGTGTATCGGTTGGATTATTACGAGCAGCACGTGCTGGAACAGATCATCGCGCGCGGCTCGAAACTGCTTGACGTTCAGATCGATCCGAGCGGCCTGGCCGAGATTGCGCGACGGGGACGCGGCACACCGCGCGTGGCCTTGCGTTTATTGCGGCGCGTGCGTGACTATGCTCAAGTGCGTGGCGACGGCGCGATCGACGGGCCGTTGGCGGCGGACGCGCTCTCGCTGCTGGATGTTGATCCGCTGGGCCTGGACGATCTCGATCGGCGGGTGTTGAAGGCCATCATCGAGAAATTCGGCGGCGGGCCGGTGGGACTGGAAACCATCGCCGCCTCGATCAGCGAAGAGTCGGACACGATCATGGACGTGGTGGAGCCATACCTGCTGCAATTGGGTTTCCTGGATCGCACGCCGCGCGGGCGGGTGGCGACCCGCCGGGCCTATGAGCATCTGGGCAGCGCTTACCCTGAAAAGCCAGACCAGCCGGCCTTATTGTAGTGGATCGATTGACATGACGATTTCATGCTTGGGCGTTGATGTGATCTGAAGTGAAGACCAGCGATTTTGACTATCCTCTGCCGTCCGAATTGATCGCCCAGATTCCGATCGAGCCACGTGACACAGCGCGGCTTCTGCAACTCGATCGATCCTCTGGCGCGCTGGAGCATTTCCACTTCTTTGACTTGCCTGATCTCCTGCGTCCCGGCGATCTGTTGGTGGCGAACGAGAGCCGGGTCATTCCGGCGCGCATCTTTGCACACAAAGCCGGGACGGGTGGGGCGGTGGAGATTTTGCTGTTGCGGCGTCTCGACGACGTGACGTGGCAGGCGCTGTTGCGATCGCATCGGGTCCATGTGGGCACGCAGATCGAAATCCGCCCCGACCTGATAGCGGAGGTGATCGCGATATCTGCTACGGGCGAGCGGGTGCTGCGCTTCAATCAATCCATCGATGCGCGGTTGAGCGAACTGGGGGTGATGCCGCTGCCACCCTACATCCATGCCCCGCTGCACGATCCAGAGCGTTATCAGACGATCTATGCCCACACCCTCGGCTCGGCGGCTGCCCCCACGGCGGGGCTGCACTTCACATCACGCCTGCTGGAGCAACTGCGTACTCGCGACATCGAGATGATCTATGTCACACTGCATGTGGGGTTGGATACGTTTAAGCCGGTCGAAACGGAAGATATCGAACAGCATCACATCCATACCGAATATATGGAACTGACAGAGGAAGTGGCCGCCCGCATTCGCCTGGCCAAGGCCGAAGGGCGGCGCGTGATTGCGGTGGGTACGACCAGTGTACGAGTGCTAGAGACTCTGGGCGAGCAAGGCCTGCCGGCCTTTAGAGGCGATACGCGCCTGTTCATTTGTCCGGGCTTTCAATTCCGCGTCATCGACGGCCTGATCACCAATTTTCATCTCCCCAAGTCGTCTTTGTTGATGCTCGTCGCAGCATTTGTGGGGAAGGAAAATCTCGATCGGGCGTATGCAGAGGCGATTGCCCGGCAGTATCGATTTTACAGTTTTGGCGATGCGATGCTCATTCTGTAAAACTTCCCCATCCCTGAAGGTCTTTGGGAGCAGGTGATTGGCGCTTGATTTTATGGCAAGCATAGATATAATGTTACTTGACGATTCACTCCGGCCTTGTCATATGCTGAACCATAAAGGCAGTCAACCATGAATGAAACTGACAACTCTCTTCACGCATACTTGGATCAATTCCTCACAGCATTGGCACATGAGGATGGTTACGCGCGCAATACGGTGGCAGCTTACCGTAACGATTTGAACCAGTTGATTGAGTTCCTGGCGCGTCGTGAGCCACCGGTTGCCAGCTGGGCCGATGTCACGGCCTCGGACTTAGGCTCTTTTGTCGATTCGCTCCGCTCGCTGAAAATCGCCAAGCGCAGCGGCGAAGAGAAGCCTGTCGCGCCGTCGACCATCGCCCGAAAAGTCGCGGCGCTCAAATCGTTTTTCAACTACCTGGCCCTCAAGAACATTGTTACGTTGGATCCCTCGGTGGGTCTGGAAGCGCCTCGGGTGGCCAAACGCACGCCTAAAACGATGTCCAGCGAGGAAGTGGAACGCTTGCTGGCGGCGCCGGGACCGAGTCCATCGCCCAAGACGTTACGTGATCGGGCCTTGCTGGAATTACTGTACTCTACCGGCGTGCGCGTCTCCGAGCTCGTCTCGTTCAAAATGGAAGACGTCAATCTGGCCGATAAGACGATGCGTGTCAAGAGCGAAGACAACGGGCGTGAACGCAGTGTGCCGATGAGTGAGAAGGCCGTTGAATCCCTACAGATTTACATTGAACGAGGACGCCCTCACTTTGTGAAGAGTGCCGGCAACCAGGCAGCTTTATTTTTGAATCAACGCGGGCAGCAACTGACGCGGCAGGGCATGTGGTTGATTATCAAAGAATATGCCGCGCGGGCCGGCTTGAATTACGAGGTGACGCCGCACATGCTGCGCCACTCGTTTGCGGCGCACATGTTGCAGAACCACAAGGCCACCCTGTCCGAAGTGCAGCGCTATCTGGGCCACGCCAACATCTCGACCACGCAGATCTACGTGCAGCCGCCGTCAGCCTTGCCTGAGCCGGAAGTGTAAATTCATTGAGGAGCGTTCCATCATGGGTATGTTGAAGTACGTGGAAAGCCTGCTGGGCAAGAACGAGCAGATTCTCTGGCGGGCGCGGCAGCACTGGATTGTGTTGACAGCCAACTTCGTGATTAATCTGTTTTTGTTCATTGCGATCTGGGTGTTGTACGCCTTGTTGGGCGCTGTCGCTGTCGGGGGGGTCTTGCTGACGATTCGCCCCTTTGTCTTATTGGCCTTGCTGATCCCGATCGGCTGGTTTGGTTGGGAGTTGTTGCAGTGGTGGGCGGAGGAGTATTTGATCACGACCACGCGCGTGGTGCAGACCGAGGGTTTAATCAACAAGCATACGAAAGACTCGGCCTTGGAGAAAATCAACGACATCACTCTGAACCAGTCGGTGCTGGGCCGCCTCTTGAATTACGGCGATCTGGCCATTATTACGGGCAGTGACTTAGGTACAAATCTATTGAAGCGCCTGGCGCAGCCGGTTGAGTTCAAGAAGACCCTGCTGGAGCAAAAGAATAAATTGTCCGATGGTGATGATCTCAGTCCCCGGCAAGCGGCTATGCTGGAAAGCAACGCCGAAGATCCGCTCAAAAAGATCGCCCAGCTGGACGATCTGCGCAAGAGCGGCGCCATCAGCGAAGTGGAGTATCAACAGGCCAAGGCGAAACTACTGGCCAAGTTGTGAGCTTAAATTGAGAGGGACTGTAATCGTACGGGCGGGCACTGGCTCGCCCTTGCGCTATACCACAAAGGACGGATAGAACAGTGGAACATTTGGTAACGCGCTCAGAAATTGACGCCGCCGCACATTACGTGCGTGAGCATACTCACCATCATCCTGAGTTCGGCCTGGTGTTAGGCTCGGGCCTGGCCACATTGGCCGAAGCCGTGGAAGACCCCGACTTTATCCCATTTCACGAGATTCCGCATTTCCCCGTATCGTCGGTGCAGGGCCATTCAGGGCGACTGGTCATCGGGAAGCTGGAGGGCCGCTCGGTTCTGGTCATGCAAGGCCGCGTGCATTTCTATGAAGGCTATTCCATGTCGCAGGTCACGCTGCCCATTCGCATGATGCATGTGTTAGGAATTCATACGCTGATTTTGACCAACGCTGCCGGCGGCATCAACCGGGCGTTCAAGGCCGGTGATGTGATGTTGATCACGGATCACCTCAATCTTATCGGCATGGCTGGACAGAACCCGCTGCGCGGCCCCAATGATGAAACGTTCGGTCCGCGTTTCCCCGACATGTCACAACCCTATGACGGCGGCTTGCGCGACCTGGCATTGCAAGTGGCTACGCACAACCGGATTGATCTCAAACAGGGCGTGTACATCTGCCTGGCCGGACCGAGTTTTGAATCGCCGGCCGATGTGCGCTTCCTGCGCGCGATCGGCGCCGATGCCGTGGGGATGTCCACGGTGCCAGAGACGGTGGTGGCGCGCCACGCCGGAATGCGGGTGCTGGGTTTGTCGGGCATCAGCAATTCACTAGCGGGTGAGGAGGCCGGTCCGGAAACAACTCACGAAGAAGTGTTGGAGGCCGGACGTATCCTGGTTCCCAAGATGATGACCATCATCCGGGGCGTGCTGCCGCCGGCCTGAGCTCCTTATGGCTTTTTTTGTGCAATTACTCGCCAACTATGCCGGCTTGATCTACATTGCCCTCATCGTTGGCGCCGTCTTCTACTTCCGGGAAATCATCGGGGCACGCCAGGACCAGCAACAATCGCTCTATTCTTTGGAGCGAGAAGCGGCTAACAACCGTTTGTGGCGCAGTATTTTGGTGCTGGGTTTGTTAGGCCTGATTGCTTTCGCGACCTTTATCCTATCGACGGTCGTAGCACCGCAAGTGCTCAGCGACGAAGGACGGGTCACGCCGACTGCGGCTTTTAAGCTGCCGACGGATACACCCACTCCGACGTTTCAGCCGACGCCCACGCGCACACCGCGTCCACCCACGTCGACGCCGGGTACGCCTACGCCGACTCTTCAAAACGCGGCGACCGAGGAACCAACACCCACGCCGTTGGCCTTGCCGGTACTGGCGTGCCCCGATCCTAACGCGCAAATTGTGGCACCCGTGGCGGGGCAGGTGTTTGGCGGCGAGATTCAAGTGCGTGGCACAGCCGATGCACCCAGCTTCGCGTTCTATAAGCTGACGCTGAATGGTCCGGCTACCGGCGGCGTGACGCAGACCGTCGGCGATGTCGTGCGTGCTCCGGTGCGTGACGGGGTGCTCGGTGCGATCGATCCGACGAATCTACTCAGCCAGCCGGGTGTCTATGTGCTGGGGTTGGTGGTCGTCGATAATACCGGTAACGAACTGCCGCATTGCACGGTGTCGATCGTCGTTCAGGCGCAATAGCGGCTGGTAAGCTGAGACCATGATCAAACCCATTATCCGTTCTGCCACCGCCGCCGATCTGCCACGCTGCCTGTCACTCGATCCGTCGTTTGAGACGGATTACGTGTGGCAGATGGATAGCCATTCGCAGGCCGGACAAATCAATGTTGCGTTTCGCACCGTGCGGCTGCCCCGTCCCATGAAAGTGACTTATCCACGTGATGTGAAACAACTCAACGCGGGCTGGCAGGCTTGCGATGCGATGTTGGTGGCCGACGACAATCGCGCAGTGGTGGCCTATGTAGCACTGGCAAAGCGGGGCGCGCAGGCTGCCGCCTGGGTACAGGATCTGATCGTGACGAAAATGGCACGGCGCAACGGCGTGGGCAGTGCCTTGCTCGCCGGTGTTGTGCGCTGGGCGCGCGAAGAGAAACTGGCGTGGATCATGATTGAAGTGCAGACCAAGAACTACCCGGCTATCCAGTTCTGTCAGAAGCAGGGGTTCAACTTCTGCGGCTACAACGATCACTTCTTTGCCAATCAGGATATCGCCGTATTTTTTGCCAAAGCGGTGCATTAGAGCAAAATCCGTTTTGATGACGCCCTGGCTTTCGCGGTTGAGCGCTTTTCTTGAGGTAGACACAAGAATGGGCAGTTGGGTGTAGAATTTGACTGGTTTATGAGTGCGTGATCAGTATGACCGGTTCGTTGAGTTTGACCACTATCATCACCTTCGTTAATTCGCTCCTCTCGATCGGCATCGCCGTGACGGCGTTTGCGCTCTTGATCTACATCATTCGTTACAACTGGCGATCGCCGGTGGCGCGCGCTTTCAGCGTCCTGCTGATGTGCGTCATGTTCGTGTCCATGGGCGATGCGGTCATGTATCGTGTCGTCGATCCGGAGTGGATTGAGCGCTGGCTGCGCTGGCAATGGCTGGGCATTGCGTTGGTCCCGGCGGCCTATCTGCATTTCTCGGATGAGGTGCTGCGCACGACCAATGCCGTCTCGCGTCCACGCCAGGGCATCGTGATCGGTGCGTATGTCGGCAGCCTCATTTTCATCGGCCTGGCTTTCTATAGCGATTGGGTCGTGAGCAGCGGACCACTGCTGAGCGCGGCTCCCCATTTGAAAGCTGGGCCGCTGTTCAGCCTATACGCACTGTGCACCATCAGTGCCGTGGCCGTCGGTCTGATCAATATTCTTCACGCGCGCCGCCGCTGCCTGACGCCCACCTCGCGCCGGCGCATGACCTACCTGCTGCTCTCTTCCACTGGCCCGGCGTTTGCCGTCTTCCCTTATCTACTTTTATCGAGCAATGTTGACGCGACAGTTCCTCTGCTTCTCTGGCTGGTGTTGCTGACCGGTAACTTATTGATCTTCACGATGCTGCTGGTGATGGGCTACAGCGTGGCGTACTTTGGGGTGCTGGCGCCCGATCGCGTGGTGAAGTACCGCTTGATCCGTTTTCTGTTTCGCGGTCCGCTGCTGGCGATTACGATCGCGGCCGCCGTGGCGGTGCTCATCCGCATCGAGCAATTCCTGGGGCTGCCCAGTGAAACGATCACCATTCTGGCGATTGTGTTCTTCATCGTGCTCTTCCAGATCATCCGGGGTTCATTGCAGCCGTTCATGGATGTGCTGCTGTTCCAACAGGATCGCTCGGAGCTGGATTACATTCGCAGCCTGAGCGATCGCTTGCTGACCTCCACCGACCTGCAGCAATTCCTGGAAAACGTGTTGACGGCGGTGGCCGATCTGCTGCGTGTGCCGCGCGTGTTTCTGGCCTCGTTGGATGCCGATGGGCGCTGGCGGGTGCGCACGCATGTTGGCGCAGTCGAACTCTATAGCACCGCGCTGGCCGAGATGCGCATGACGACGATTCCCGCCAGCGAGCAGGGGCCGATCGGCGTCGACGGCTTTTGGGTTTGGCCGTTGCGCGCGCGGGGCGATGAG
>JAUQXC010000528.1 GCA_030834825.1 Thermoflexales bacterium | reverse complement strand
CGCGGCAGTGCGGTAATTGCAACGCCGGTTGCTTCTCTTGAAACCATGAGTCAAAGCCGAGATCGTGCAGGTCCATAGGCGGTCTTTACTTCCCCGTCTGCTCCAGATTCAACGCCAGCAGCCGCGCGACGCAGAGCGTTTCATCATCGCCGAGATCGTTGAAATGTTCCTGACAGGCGGAGCGTTCTTTCAGTTCGACGTGACGCCATTTGGCTACAAAAGCTTGCGGAGTGAGTGCCGTCATGGTGTCGCTCAATGTGGAGAAATTTATTGCGGGGGAAGTATAGCATCAGTTGAGCGTAGGAAAAAAAGCAGTGGGCGGTATAGGACTCGAACCTACGACCTCCTCTTTGTAAGAGAGGCGCTCTAACCAGCTGAGCTAACCGCCCGACTTTTCCCGATTATAACATAGAGCGTTAGTCACGTGTTGCGGCTGTGGTTCAGTTGGCTTGCAGATTATCACCGTTTGCCCATCTGACCAAGCGATGCTATAAAGGCGTTGCACCCTGCTAACCTCCGGAGCTTTTAGAATGATCGATCAAATTGCTACTCTCATCTTTGCGGTGGCCTGTTCACTGGGAGTCTTGAGCCAGTATGATCAGGCGTCTACCGAGATGGTGCTTTACAATCGCAGTGTGGTTGGCCGAACCGCTTACACGTTGCCTGAAGATCGCGAGGGTGTCACCGGCTACATCGCCGTGTATGATTGCGAGTGGATTGGGCAAGTGGTCACGGTGAGCTGGTCAAATCATGTTGAAAGACTGATGGTGTTTGATTGTGCCGGAGATGATGAAACCAGGCGCTGGATGAAGCTGTGGAATGTGGTTGGCGAGGTTGACTTTTACACGGCCCAACGGTGGGGAATGCTGGGGCGGGGGATGTTTGGAGCAACACTCTGCCCCTCTGGGGTGGAACGATACCAACAGGCTGCCTTGACACGTTAGAGGTAGCCAGCTAACCTGCTATTGGGCAACAAATATGAATCTCTTTTGGGGCAAATTTAGCCTGTTTCTACACTCTCATATGGCGCTACCGATTCTGAGTCTAGTCGGTTGTTTGTGGCTGACTGGCTGCACAGTGATTGCCGAACCTACACCCACCGTGTTACCGACGGTCATTCCTACGGTATTCATGGCTATCCCCACACCGCCACCGAGCACCGGAGATGCTCCGCATATTCTTTCGTACACGCTCCGCAGTATCGTCATCAGCGGCCGCCCGGCGGTTGAATTGACTTGGAAAACCGTGGGCCAGCACGTCGAAGTCTGGACCTTCACAGAAGGCGGCTACGGCGGCCGGTATAAAGACGACTTGCCGGTGGAAGGGACTCTGACCGTTGTTTCCCAACCGGGAGGACCCAGGTATGCCGAATTTCGGCTGGTGGCGCGTGGGGCTGATGAGAAGACCTACGACACCAAAGTGCTCGAGTACGAGATGCCTTGCCTACCAGCGTGGTTCGCAGACATTCATAGTGTTTGCCCTTCGGGGTCGCCGGTCTCTTCCCGGGCTACCCTCCAGCACTTTGAACACGGGCGGATGCTGTGGATCGAAACACCTAGTTCCCCTCGGCAGACTTTCTGGGTATTTCTGAATGGCAGCCGGGCATCCTCAACAGTCTTTCAGTTCGACACTCCTCCACGCCCGCCCAAAGGCACGCTCCCCGCAGAGGAATCTCCGCCCCACGGATTCTATGCGCCGCAGAATGACTTTGCTTCACTCTGGCGCTATAAGAGCAGTCCGTATCTAGCGCCTTTCCGCGATAGCTTGGGCTGGGCCACGAAACCGGAACTGGACTTTGAGACACTCTACCAGTGCTCCAGTGAGGATTCGTGTCTGCTGCGCGATCCCGACGGGCGTTTACTGAGAACGAGCTACACCCCTGGCTCCGGCTTGTATTGGGAAGAAAGATAAAAGCTGCTTTGATCGGTCAAGGTACAGTGCGCAGGATAATGGGCAGATAAGTCATGAAGGCCAAGGTCGTCGTGGCCGTGCGCGTGACGGGTAACACTCCGCCGGTAAGCGTGACCAGATTGGTCTGCGGTGAAAACGGTGACAGAGCGGCGGTGGGCGTGAGCGCATAGTGAAGATCGATCTCAGCACCAGACGTCAGGCTGCCCGTCCACAGGATCTGGTAGCCGTCAAATGCGGCGCTGCCCACGGAGGCCGTGAGTGTGCCGCTGATCAACGTGAGGGAGAGGGGCAGTGTGTCGGTGAGGTAGAGGTTGCCCGTGAGATTACCGCTGTTCGCCACGGAGATCGAGTAGGGAATCGGTTGACCGTGACGAAAGAATGTCGGCGCTTCTTTATACGAGACTTCCAACACAGCGGCGGGGTCGAGTAAGACCGTCGTGAAAGCATCACCAAAGTCGTCCGGGCCATAGCGGCTCAAGTTGTTCACCGGGTCGCGGGCGCGGACCCGGAAGAAGTAAGTATGACCATCCACGCCGTCGAATGCCCCACTGATTGACGTGGTTGCCGTAAGCCAATTCGTCCACGCGCCCCAGTAGCCGTCCTTGAATTGCACATCGTAAGCAGCAATGCCCGTGTAGAAATCTATGCCGCTCCACACCACTGGGAAGCTCGTCGAAGTCATCACATTCGCTGGAACAGCAAGACTCGTCTGAGGAGGCACACAGTCCTGGCCTTGATAGGAAATGAGCAGCACTTGCTTCTCGTGAAAGATCACGGCCAGATCATCGAGCGGTATGGACGTCGTCACGTTGAACTGTTGGGCTGCGGCCGGATCGATCGAGGTGATCGGAAAATCGGCCACTTGCGCGCAGGTGCTGCGCTGCCAGACGGTGAGAGCCGTGTCGTGGCGCGCCTGCGTGGAATACACGCCGACGTTGAGCGCAGAACCCGTGCGTTCAACGTGCAGTGCTGCTTCACGATTAGCCGTCGTCAAATCCTTCAAGCCGCTGAAGGGGTACCACGTCTCTTCCCATTCAATCGAGTCATGCGTGGCGATGGGGGCGGTATCCCAAAACGTAGGTGCGAGGCCGCCGTGCACTTCCATGTAGTACGAATCGTCGTCGGTCCAGTTTCCCGCCCCGATCGGATTCTGCCAGCCCATGGCAAAGCCCTTTGAGCCGGTCGCGATCTCGTGCGGAAAGATGCGCGCCACTCCCTCACGGTGCGCCAGATCGATCACGCCGACGAAGTCCTGTGAAGCCTGCGGCCGCGCAAAGAAGCCCAGCCACTGCTTCCAGTTTTGCAGGCGGCTCATATCGCGTCCACTGTAGCTGGGCCAGGACATGGTCTGTCCCTCTTGCGGCAGAGTCGCATCGCCGGTGGAGTGCACCGTCACTTGCGTTTCAGGATAGACCAGGCGCAGATCGGTGTCGTTGGGATTGGTCCCCGCTTTCCCGATTGAGTTGCCCGGCCCCGGTGCGAGCAGCGCATTGATCCACCACTTGAAGTCGAGCTCTGTGCCGCGATCGTTTTCAATGCGAGGCCGGATGATGAGCACGGCGCGATCGTTGGGTAGAAAAACCGAGACCGCCGCGCGTAGCCGATCGGGTTGCGTGGAGTCCCGCAATGTCACCGTGATGCCGTCTGCGCCGTGCGTGATCGCATAAGCCCACGGGATCGCGCTTTCGTAGCCGTGTTCTTCCACAGGCAGACACCACTCGATACCGCCCGCCGCCAACCACCAGCCTTGCTCCGGCGGTCCCCAGTTCGTGGGCTTGATCACGGCGTTGCGATAGAGCTCGTTATTGCCCGTCGGCTTGTAGATCAGCTCGTAGACGCGACCACCCAGTTGGGGCAGCACGCTCACGCGCAGCCACTCGTTTTCCAGCGTGAGACGTGTGTAAGTCTTATCTGCCGGATGCGGATTGCTGCCGTGGTAGTTGGCCCAGTGAAGGACAGGATAAGAAATGTTGTAGATCGAATTCGTATCCGTGAAGAGGAAGTTGGCAAAGGGATAAGTGGGAATGGTGATCGTGTCGGTGGTGATGGTGGCAGCGGTGACGGCAGGAATGGCGATCCGTTGAGGTTCGCTCGCCCGGCTTTGCTCCAGCCATTGTGCAGCCGGGGTGGGTTCCACTGGACGACAAGCCGATGCTGTCACGATGCCGAAGATGATCACAGCCAGCAAGACCGGGAGTCGGTGCATGGTTCACCTCCTGCCATATTGTACGCCCAAAAAGAACCTCCCGGAAGTTTCGCGAAGCGCTTCCGGGAGGTTGTAGTGGCGCGGTTTACTTAGCCGAGAAGTCGTGCACGACGGTGTACAGGCCGCGACTGTGATCGGGGCCGAATGGTGCGCCGAAAGGCGCGCTCGATGGTACACCCGAAGGCGCGATGAAGGGCCACAGGCATTGTTGCGTCTGCGGCGTATCCCACAGGATGGTGACGAGATTGGAAGCTGCGCTGGCGACGATGACGGCGCGCGTCGTCGGATCGAACTTCAGGCCGCGTTCCGGCGAGCGTGGTAGATTGACGCCGAGGAAGGGTTGTTCCATGTACGGCCAATCGCCGGTGAGCGAGATGATGTTATCCAGCCCGTTGTCTTCAGTGCTGCTGCTGGTAAGCCACAGGCGAATCTTCGAGCCTAGTCCCGGATTGGGATTCACGGCGATCATGCGGATGGGCACCGGCTGGTTGTCCGACCAGCGCCGGATATGCAGGTAGCCCAACTGCGTGTCGGTGTTGGCGTCGATGGCGTAGATCACCGCCGCATTGACCGAAGCGACGTAGAGACGATTGTGAACGTTGTCGGCGGCGATGCCATACAACTCGCCCGCCGGATCGAGATGGATAATGTCCGCGATCTGGTCGGTGCTACCGTTGATGACGGTGACCCAGCCGATGGGCCGCCCGTGTGCGTGATTGGTCACGTACACTTTGCCGGTGTTTGTGTTGACGGCGATGTACGACGGCTCGTAGACGGTCTGCTGTGACGAATCGGCCAGGCGGGCGCGGACTTGCAGGGTGTTCGCGTCGATGATGGTGATCGAGTTGTCTTTGTAGCCGGTCACGTAGATCTTCTGGTTCATCGGATTGTACGCGACGGCGTGCGCGCCGACCTCGCTCCCCACGGTGAGGGTGATCCTGGCCGTCAAGCTGTAAGTATCGCTGTCCAGCACGTTCAGCCAATCCCACCCCACGACATATAACCGGCGATGCGTGGTATCCAGCGCCACGCCCTGCGCGCTGAGCAGTCCATAGAGCGATTGCGAGATATAAGTGGTGGGTGTGATGTGGGCGATGTTCAGGCTGCCGCCGAAGGGGCCATCGCGATTGGCGATGAAGAGCCGATCGGTGGGCGCGTCATACTCGACATCCATCGGACCGTACCGCGACACGAGCGTTTGAGTCGGCACGACGCAGCGCACATCTTCGATGTAGAGCGTCGCCACGCCGGGATAGCCCAGCCGGGCGTTCGGCGAAGGATCGCTCAAGATCAAGCTGGCCGTCTCCCAGTATTCACGCAGCGTGTCGCTGATGATGCCCACGTGAAAGGTGCGCAGGGTTTGAGTGGGCGCAAAGGTGAGGATGCCTTGCGTAGCGGTGTAATCCAAGCCGGCTGTTGCGGAACCATCCTGAGTGGCGTACCTGACCGTGATCGGCTCAGGCCACGACCTATCCAATGTCACAGTGATCAGCGCCGTTGGTTCACCTTCGAAGACGTGATAGGTGGAACTGCTGAAGAGCACACGTGGTCTTTGATCAGATGTGTCCGCTTGATTCAGAATCACCGGCAGGAAAACACGCCCCGGGAGAATGGGGGTAGTCGGAAGAAGCGGTGTATCCTCGATGTGGCAATTGTCCTCCGGCGTCCGATCGTATTCGCTGCCGAAGCCGCAGATGGTATTGATGAGATAGGGCAGATTAGCGGGAACAGGATCGACTTGCACGACGAAGTACAGCACGCGGCCTGTGCCGGGATACAGGTTGCCCAACGCTTGTGTGTAAGTGCGTCCACTGACGAAAGTCCAGCCGCCGCCCACGTAATGCGTGTAGAGCGGAAGCGTTTCGGTCAAGATGAAATTGGTGGAGGTGTAGGCGCTGACGTTGACCACGGCGACGGTATACGTGACGAGATCACCGGGCCGCACGTAATCTCGATGAGCGGTCACCCGATCGAGTTCGTGCATCTGCCGGATTTCGGCATAGGCGATCGCTTTGTGCCCGATGAGCCTGGCGGACAAGACGCTTGGCCCCACGTCGTCGTCTTTGACGACAACCACATCGACCTGGCTTTGCACGAGATAGACGGCGGAGGAGCAGTTGTTGCTCGGATCGCGATCGAAGAGCGGGCCGGAGATGCAGGCGGTATTCGTGAGGAGCACCTCGTTGACGGCACCGGTGTACTGCACCCTCAGCAAAAACGAAGCCGACAGGTGAGGGCCTAAGGAGACTTGCGTCCAAGTCAGCAGGCTGCCGGAAACAATGACGGGCAAGCCGCTGGTGTCGGTGAGGTAGATCGTATTGGCAGGCAGCTGATCGGTGATGATGGCTCCGGAGAGTGGTAGATCGCTGTTGTTGGTGTAAACCAGAGTGTACTCGATAACGGCGCTGGGTGGACCGGAAGGTTGAACAGCACGTTTGGCGATGGCCCACTCGGCGCAGAGCGGGCTGATGGCTGCGGCTGTGGCGGTGTTATCGGCGTAAGTGCTTTCCAGCGCGGAGGTGCCGATCACCGCGGTATTGTTGATCGGCTGTAGGCAGCTGGCGGCGTTGGCCGGCAAGGTCGCCGTCAGCACGAAACTGCGAATGGCTCCGCTGGGCAATGATCCGATTTGCCACGTGATGCTGTTGCCGGCGACAGTGACCGAATAGCCGCTGGTGTCACTCACATAAACAAGGTTCGATCCCAGTACATCCGTGATGACGACGTTGGGCGCGGCGATGCCACTGGGATTGCTGTAGCCGATCGTGTACGTCACCAGACTGCCCACGGCCGTTTGGGTGATGTGTGACGTCTTCGTGATGGCGACGTTGGTGTTGGTGATCTCATAGGTGGTGGTGAGCGGGTAGTTGCAGAACGCCGTTGCGGTGATCAGGCCCGTTCCCACTTGCGGGACAGCGGTCAACACGGCGGTGGCTAGGCCTTGATCGTTCACGTTGACGACTACAGGATTGACGCTGCCGATCGTGGTCTGCAATGTGATACGGCGGGCGTTGGGATCGCTGGCGCGATTGGGCGCGGGCACGGTGTTGTTCAATGAGTCACGCAGGGTCACGGTGACGATCGTCGTGGCCGAGGCATCGGCGGGCAAACGCGTGGTGCCCAGCGTGATCGACAAGACGATGGGATCACCGGGTGTGACCAGCCCCCAGTAATTGTCGCCACTCAAGGGTGTATTTGTGCCCCACCAGTTATGGGGGGCGTTGGCGTTGCTGCTGCTGTTGTTGCGCAGCTCGTAGCGATTGCTCGCCGTAGCGCAGAGTGCATTGTGTGGACTGGTATTCATTGCAGCGCTGGCCTCCACCGCGACGGCGTCCGAGATACCGTCCAGCACGACGTTGCGCTGAATCGTTGGCAACGAACCGGTTCCGGTAATGAAAATGCCGCCACGATAGGCTGCGCCTCCACCGTTGGTATAGACATGGTTATAGGCTACGGTCGTCAAGCCTTGCCGGTCAAGGTAGATAGCGCCATCGGTATTGAGGGTCAACGAATTGGTGAGCACCCGGTTACCGCTGCCGGCTTCCAGGCGTATT
This sequence comes from Thermoflexales bacterium, assembly GCA_030834825.1. Classification (GTDB taxonomy): domain Bacteria; phylum Chloroflexota; class Anaerolineae; order Fen-1058; family Fen-1058; genus Fen-1058. The sequence continues at coordinate 13,059 of JAUQXC010000528.1, read as the reverse complement.
CCATTCCGCGTTCGATAGATGATGTTATCTCCCACAGTGTTGTCGTTCCCGCCGTTGGTCGTCTGACGGATGAACCCAATCCCATAGCCGTCAACGTCATAGATGGTATTGCGGAGGATAACGTTGCCAGAGGATTCGTTGAGGACGATGCCATTGCTGGAACTGTAGATGGTGTTGTTGGCGATGGTCGAGTTATCGGTATCACCGCCGATGGCGCCATAGAAGATGCCGCCATTGCCGAGGTAGCGAAAGGTATTGGACACGATGATCAGATCGTCGGCATCGTTGGAAGTCACACCCGTACAGGCGTACTCAACGGTCGAGTATTGCAGACGCAAACTGCGCGGGTTGTTCGCGACAACAATGCCCTCCCAGGCGCAGGGTGTCTGTGCCACGGCTGAAGTGAACGTGACGGGACGGGCTGGATCGCCCAGCACTTGCAAGTTGCCGATGACGGACAACCGCGCCCCCGCCTCAAACTCGACCCGTGTGCCAGAGAGGGGCGGCGTAATGGACAGCACTGCCCCGGGTTGAATGGCGACGGTATTGGTCGTGACGTGGTAACAATCGGCCAACCAGATGGTGTTCGTCGTAATGTCGGAATCGATGGTGATGCAGGCATTGGGCGACTGAACGGAGTTGGCGCGGACGACGGGGGCGGGTGTCGCCAGCGTCCCATTTACCACGAGCAGAGCGGCCAAACCCAATACGGCGGCGAGCAGAGCGGCGATAGTACGGCGGAGCATAGGAACCTCCTCATGAGTCCAAGAGCACACTTCTCGATCTCTTCTAATTTATCACTCTTGAGTTGGGGAGGGGGTAACGGTTGGGTTACAGTTGTATTGTGAAAACAGACCTCCCGAAGGCTCCAGACAAAACCTCCCGGAAGCGCTTCGCGGAACTTCCGGGAGGCTGCACTCTACTTGATGATTTTGGCCGGCACGACACCGGTCTGTTTGTCGTACTTGCCTTTACGATCTTTGTACGATGTTTCGCACTCTTGATCGGCTACGAAGAAGAGGACCTGCGCGATACCTTCATTGGAATAGACCTTGGCGGGCAGGGGCGTGGTGTTGCTGATTTCCAGCGTGACAAAGCCCTCCCAGCAATTGCCGGACCAAACCGCCTTGCCATTGCGCCGCACAAAAATCAAGTGATTAGGCACCGTGACATCGTAGACTTTGCCGTTGTAAGGGACCCGTTCATGACATTCCGGCCCGATCTTGGGGGTTAGTTGCCCGGAGGTGAGCCGGATCTTGTAAACGTCATAATTGCTGTGCACGACATGTCCCTTCACGGTTCGGGTGTGCTTTTCCGGCGCAGCCTTTCTGACAATCGCGCTTTGCCCGCTCAAGAAAGCCATGACCTGGATATCGTCTGCCAGTTGAGGTGAGACCGTTGTAATCGTTTTGGTCAGCATGTTACCGTCTGCCGTGAGTAGGCCTTCGAGAATCAAGCGGATGAATTCGGGCCTCAGGTTCAGCCATTCGCGCGGCACGTGTTTATTGGGCGCCAGCTTGTATGGTTGCAGATAATCGTGCAGTGACTTGCTGTAAAAACGGAAACCCTCGCGCATCTCATTGTAATGGATGCCCAAGTCGTCCAGGACCTCTTTGACATACGCTCGCTTCTGATTAAACGCGGCGATCTGAACGATATAACCGCTGTTTTTCCCGTCTTTTTGCGGGATGTAGGCGCTGCCATCGCCCAGCCATAAGCCGAGGAATTTTAAGAACGGCTGAGTCGGATAGCGAACGCCGTTGACCATAAGCGTTTCGCCGGGATCGTCGCCCTGCCAGCTGATCTTGCGGCTCATCTCAAAATTGTGCGCACCAAAGACCTGACTGGCCTCCGTGGTATGCCAGCCGGTTTTCTCAAGGCCTTTCCGCGTCGGTCGTCCGTTGGTTCGACGATTGACGAATAGCTTGTGATCCGGTGTCACGAGCAGATCAATCGAGCGTCCGCCGAAGTGCAGCATCTCGCCCGCGTAGTTGCGTTCTTGCTTAGCGATGACGGGCTGATATTCGGCGAACCCCTCTCGGCTCATGCCCATCACACAGTCGCCGATTTGGATTTCCTTCAGTGACGCCCAGCCGGCCGGGGTGAGAATTTCGGTGTCGTCGGAAAAACAAGGCTCGAAGGGCGTCACGTTGACGATCAGACCACAGTTGCTCACAAAGACGCCGCTTTCCAATGCAAAGTTGCCCGCTTCTGGAACCGTCAAGCAAAACACATCGTGTTCGCCAGCAAGGGCGCGTACCGCTGTGACTTTATGATTGTCGGGCGCAGTTTGCCCGCGAAACACACGAATGACTTCTGGGTAGCGGCGGAACACCGTTCGATCGCAATTCAACAGCCGCGCCGCGCCGCGCATGGAGCCGGCTTGATCGAGCGCGTCACGCACAACCTCTGCCGTAATCTCAGCACGTAGATTCAGCCCCCGGGCAATTTCGGCTTGCTGTGCGCGGCGGTCTGCGCTGGAATGGGTCCAGGCAGTTTTCATCAACTCTGAATGTCGCAACCGCTCCGCCATATCCTGATAACGCCGCAATGTCGCTTCACGGTGAGCCTGCCGCGTCTGCTCGCTGGGATGACGACGCTGTTCCAGCAGGCGTGCGCGAATTTCGGCATATTCTTCCTCATGCCAGAAACGAGACGCACGCTCACTTTGTAACTGCGCATATTCTGCTGCCCAAGCCGGATCCCGGCTGAGGCGTTCCAGAGCTTCGCGAATAGCAGCGCCGTGTTCATCCGGCTCGAACTCGGTGCCGTAGTTCTCCGCATTGTGGAGGCGGATGTGTTGGCTGGCCGGCAGCCGAACCAGATTCCACGGATTATTGTTCAAGCGATCGAAATCCACGTGATGACGATGCGTGCCGGATTGATCGGCGTACACGCCTTGCCTGACATTCCATTCATCGGCCAGTCGATGCGTTGGATACAGATGGCCGTTAAGGGGCTGATAAACCATTTCATAGCCGCGTTGAATGGAGCGATATAGCGGCATCAAAGACGCGTTAGGTTGCAGCTCTTCAGCGGCCAGCCAGCGCCCATCGCGGAGCATGAAACGATGATCGGGCGTGCAGTTGATCGTCTGACCGTTATCCAGCGCCACTTCAACCAGTTTATCCCGGCCCACGTACCGAGGCGCATCCAGCAGCGCTACAATCAGGCGACCATTCTCGCCGATGCTGTAGCCCCAGAACATCTCGCCCGTTTCGGCGCGGTGTGCCATCTTTTCGAGCGTAGGTGCCGTCCCATCCACCAATGCGATACGCGTGTCTCCCCGGAAACAGCGCGCATATGTCGAATTGTGAACGATGATGTCATTTGCCAGGAAATTGTGAACACCGGGCACGGTGAGATCATAAACCACTTCCTCTCCTGCCGGCTCAATGGATTCGACCACATCCCAAACTACATCGGCTTCGACCAGAGCTGCGAATTCTTCATCGCTCATCGCCTGCGCCACGTGCTGCGCCAGGGTGTAAGGTAAAGACTGTTGCGGATGGGTGCTCCGAATTCCGACGGCGGCCAGCGTCTGGCCGTTGGCATACACTCGCTCGCGCATCAATTGCCACGTATCCGACGGCAGCGAATCGGAATTCGATTTGTGCCGCGGCTGCACGGCAATGTTGTCGAGTAATTCGTTCAGGGCCTGCTGTTTGCGGCTCCCGGAAACGAAGCCGATTTCCTGCGCAAAACGTTGAATCATCGTGCGATCAGTGATCTGCACGCGGTAAGCTGCACCACCCGTCGCCAAGCTCTTGCTCCGAATCAACGCAAAAACTCCAAAGCGCAGCAGCAGATGCCGCACATCTTCAGCCAGTTGTTGTGAGGTTGAGCTGTATTCTAAGTATACGCCCTGCTTGGTGTGATAGGCGCTGCCGTCGCCTGAAAATAGTGCCCTTAGAAATGCGGCTACACGCTCGCGTTTTGCTTTGAAAACGATCGACGGCACAGATTTTCTTCTGGATTGGACGTTGCAACCCAACTGTTCAAGCCACACATAGGCCCGATTTTTCTCGGCAACGCCGCCGTGTCCATGTCGGTTAACTAAGTTATAGCCGACGTGTCCGACGGGCGATACATCACAGCCAAAGGCGCGTGCAGCTTCCGTGAAGACTTCTGCCAGACGGGGATCGCCAGTGGTGTAACGTGGGCTATGACCTGGAGTGTGGCATTGACCGTCGGCTAGCATCAGGCCCAGCAGAATCGCTTCGTGCTCTGGCCATTCTTCTTGTCCAAATACAGGGCACATTCTTGCCACTGCGATTCGATCACCGCTGTGTAGTTCGGCCAATGGAGTCCAGCCCATTAAAGTACGGAAGGGATGTGTGGCGGTAGCTTTGACGTGCAATCCGGCCCGCGTCCGCAATTCATAGACCGGTCTGATACCATTGTTAATATGGGCAGTAACTTGCCCTTGGCGCAGGCGCCAGCCGTCCAGCGCTAATGTATGAGCACGTTGTCGAGAGACAAAGTCTTTGAGAGGAATATAGTCGCCGGTTTCTTCATCTACGATTCGCGTGTCTCCCGTCAAGCATTTGCCCACGCAAAGTGTCAGTACATTACGCGGGATACGGAAATATTCGATGGTGCGGGCCAGCACGAAGGAGTTGGGCGGGATGATGCACACGTCGCCCTTGAAGTCCACCATCGACTTGGGATCGAACTGCTTGGGATCGACGATGGCCGAGAAGACATTGGTGAAGATTTTGTATTCATCGGCCACGCGGATGTCGTAGCCATACGACGACACGCCGTAACTGATCACATGCGAGCTCACCTGCTTCTCCACAAACGGCTCGATCATGCCGTGTTCGTGGGCCATCTGGCGAATCCAGCTATCGGGTTGGATGGTCATTGAGTCTCCTGGATGTTGAAAGTTGGCTGCTGGCTGTTAAAAGTTGGAGTGAGCTCTCTTGGCTGAAAGCTAACACCAATTTTGGATAAGCCTGTTAAGTTGTTTAGCTACGATGGTGTAATCGTCAATCACAGGTTGAACTGAATTATCTGAAGCATACTTGCGCAAAGTTGTTTGCTCAAGCTGTTCTACCATCTCGTTAGTCGAACCTATTGAAATACGCCAAAAGGATTTCATCTTAACAGGCGTCAACCTCTACATTGCCTCTGGCGCACTCATCCCCATCAATTCCAGCGTGCGGGCCAGAGTAATCTTCGCCGCGCGGCATAGCTGCAAGCGGGCCAGGGTGAGCGCGGGCTGCTCGGCGTCGACGACTTTGCAATCGCGATAGAAGAGGCTGAACGTCGAAGCGAGGTCCTGTGCGTAATACGTCAGATGATGGGGTGCCAGATCGCGCACGGCCTGCTCGATGATGACGGGCAGTTCCAGCATCTTGCGGATCAGCGCCAGTTCGGCGGGATGGGTGAGCTGCTGCACGTCCGGTTCGGCGGGCAGTTCCACAGCGGTCAGAACTTCGCCCGCTTTGCGCAGAATGCTGGCGATGCGGGCGTGTGCGTACTGCACGTAATACACGGGATTCTTCTCAGACTGCTCTTTAGCGAGTGAGAGATCAAATAGCAGCTTGCTATCCACCGTGCGCGTGAGCAGCATAAAGCGGCAGGCATCCATTCCCACTTCGTCAATGACTTCATGTAAGGCTACTGCGGTGCCGGCGCTCTTGGAACCTTTTTGTTCCACGCCGTCTTTCATGAGAGTGACATGTTGATAAAGTATGATGGTGACTCGCTGAGGATCTAAGCCAAGCGCTTTGGCTACCGCAAAGATGCGCGGTCGATCGCCGTGATGATCCGCACCCCATACATAGATCGCTCGATCAAAGCTGCGTAGCACCAGCTTATCCCATAGGTACGCGATGTCGGAGGCGAAGTAGGTTGGCCGATCTTCGGGATTGGGAATAACTTGAGGTGAGCGAATGACAACTGCATCATTGTCCTCACCTAAGTCAGGCGACGCGAACCAGATCGCGCCATCTTTCTCGATAAGCGAACCTTTGTTTTCCAGCATTTGATAGATTTGTGCGAAGAGGCCGCTATCATACAGGCTGCGTTCGGAATACCAGCGATCGTAATGAATGTTCATCCGGGCGCAGGTTTGTTTCACGTGATCTACTACGCGTTGCGTGCCGACTTCGCCCAGTGTCTGCACCGCCTCGGCTCGCGGTACTTGTAGGTATTTGTCGCCATATTCACGTGCGAAGTCCTGACCCAGCTCAACGAGAAAATCGCCGGGATAGAATTCCTGAGGGAGAGGCTCGTCCACGCCCAAGGCCTGGGCATAGCGCACATATACCGTTTCGCCGAATTTGCGTACTTTTGAGCCGACATCGTTCACGTAGTATTCGCGTTGAACGTCATACCCGGCAGCACTAAGCAAGTTGGCTAAAGTGTCGCCAATGACGATGTTGCGCCCCGAGCCAATAGTCAAGGGGCCGGTCGGGTTGGCCGAGCCGTGTTCCACCTGCACGCGCACATCGTTGCCGTGCCGCAAGTTGGCCCACGTCGATCCGTTTTCGAGGATCACGGCGACTTGCCGGGCCAACCAGGGTTCCGCCAGCGTGAAGTTGATGTAACCCGGCGCGGCCACCTCCACTTTGCCGACGAATTCGGCTGGTGGCAGGTGCGCGATGATGCGCTGGGCGATCTGTAACGGAGCCATTTTCGCGGGTTTGGCTAAGATCATCCCCAGGTTGCTGGAATAGTCGCCGTGCGCGGCGACTTTGGGCCGCGCCAATTCGATCGGTGGGAGGTTGACCTCCGGCAGAGATTGATCGGCTTGCGCTGCTTGCAGCGCCGTGCGCAGTAGATTGGCCAGTTGATCGCGAACCAGAACCGTCATCGTATCACCTCATCAATATGCGAACCCGCCGAAGGGGCTCGGCGGGCGCGCGTATTGTATCGGGTTTGAGGTGAATCGGCAAGATGGTTATTGGCTTGTACTGACCTGTGGCACTCTGATCGGCGCAGCCCCGGAACGTTCGAGGTCAGTCACTGTGCTTCGAGCGGGGCCGGCCATGCCGGTGATTTGTGCACGTGCACCACCTGCCACTGCCCGTCACGTTTGATCAACACGCGGCTTTCATTGTGTGTGTGATGCTCCACACCCCCTTCCGGCCGGGCACGGCTGAGCATGAAGGTGTAGCTGACGATGGCGCTGTCGCCGTAGAGTTGCAAGCGCGGCTCGAGTAGATCGTAGCGATAATCGCCCGAACCCATCCCGCGATGCTCAATCATGAAGCGATGGAAGTCCAGCCCATCCTGTCGATGAGGAGTGACCCACCATTCGTACAGCGTCAGGTCTGCGCTGGTCGTCGCTTCGTAAACTTTCACATCGCCGCTGAAGATGCTGTCGAGGTGCTGTCGCACGGTTTCCCAAACTTCGTGTTCCATGTGTCGCTCCTGGTTCTGAACATGCTCACATTATACCGGGGGCGCGGCCCGCGCTTGCGGTGGAGCGAGCTTTTAAGCATGCAGAACTGAGAAAGTTTCGCTTCTCAGGCCGGAATGGGACATTCGGCCTCTGGTCGCGCACTTGACTTCACGCTATACTTACCCCATGATGATTGGCTCTGACTACACGGTGCGACCCGATCCGGAACTGATTGCCGCTTCATTGGATCAAGGCGATCGGCAGGCTTGGGAAGCTTTAATTCTGCGTTATCAGCGCTTGATTTACAGCATCCCCATCCGCATGGGATTTTCTCCATCCGATGCGGCGGATGTTTTTCAAACCGTCTGCCTGTTGCTCATGGAGAACCTGGCGTTTTTGCGCCGGCGCGATCGACTGGGCCCCTGGCTGGTCATCACCACCCGGCGCGAATGTTGGCGGCTGGGGCGTGAGCGGCAAGCCGAGCCGCCTGATCCAGAAACCGATTCCTCAAATCCGGCGCAAGAGGGCGACACTGTCGCAACGCTGGAGGAAGAGATTTTGCAGTTGGAACGACACTCCTTGCTGCATGCCGCCCTGGAGGGTCTGGATCCCCGCTGCCAGCAATTGCTGAAATTGCTATTCTGGACAGAACCCCGACCGGCTTATGATGAGATTGTCCGGCTTATGGCTCTGCCGGAAGGCAGTATCGGCCCCACGCGGGCGCGTTGCCTGGAAAAATTGGCTAGAATTTTGCAGCGCATGGGATTCTGGTCCTGATCAGGAAAGTGATTGTATTTTTTGGGCGGTTCCTGTCTCTATAGATAGTAGGGAGGCTTATCATGACACTCCATATACCCTTTGCCACACTCATTGATTATCAGGAGCAGGCCTTATCTGTATCGGAGCGGGCAGCCGTTGAGCTGCACCTGGCCGAGCCGTGCCCGGTGTGCCAAAAGAACTTACTCCGTGCCGTTGAACTGCTGGCGACCTTTGCCCAGCCCGATCAGACAGTCGCGCCCCCCGAGGCCGTGGTGCAGCGTGCCGTGGAAGCCTTCTTTAACCGTTCGCATGTTATGGGAGCGTTCCCAACCCATCCGCCTGCTCTGTCTTTGCCGCGCATCATCGCCAACCTGCTGTTCGATAACTTCCGGCAGGCTCCCTTAGCGGCAATGCGCGGCGCGGCCCGATCGCGGCAGCTGCTCTTTACGGCCGGCGAGGTGGACATCGATTTGCAGATTACTTCCGAACGGCATGGGGCGACCCTGCTGGGGCAGGTATTGAACAATCAACCGACCGAGCTTGAGCTGATCTCCCTGGTGCGCCTGTACCGCAGTGGCGAAGTACTCGGCACCTCGACGCCGGACGAGCAGGGCCAATTCGCTTTCCGCGCCGTAGTCCCCGGAGTTTACGACTTGGGCGTCATGTTGGCCCAACGCGAGATTGTCCTGGAAGGTCTAGAGTTAACGTATGCCTGACGACGACCCGACCTTCACCCTGTTGTCCATTCCGAATGCTCAGGAGAGGCTGGCTTGGCTGGTCGCCCATCCTGAGCATTTTTGTCTGGAGACGGTGCGAGCTTTGAAAGCGCGCGCGGATTGGGTGGAGCGCGATGATGCGCGGCAGGCCCTGCACATTGGCCAACTGGCAGAAGAAGTGGCCGAGGCCTTGGATGATGACGAGGCTCGCGGCTTGGCGGTTTGGACGCAGGCCAATGCACACGAATTGCTGGCAGAGTACGAAAGTTCGGTCGAGAAATACGAAAGCGCCGCCAGCCTGTTTATGACGGCGAATCAACCGTTGGAATCAGCTCGCGCGCGAATTGGACAAGTCTCGGCGCTGGCCTATCTGGGCAAATTTGAACTGGCGCAGGCTGTGGCTGAATCGGCACAGCAAGTCTTGACATCGGCGGGTGACATCCGGGCCGTGGCCACCATCCATATGAATCTGGGCAACCTCTATGCCCGGCGCGGCCAACCGCAACAGGCCCTGGACTATTTTCAACGGGCGTTGCATGGTTATCGGGTGTTAGCTGAAGATCTTCACGCGGCTTTTGTCCAGGTCAATCAGGCGAACATCCTGACCGTGCTGGATGATTTTGTGACGGCGGAGGAGATCTTTTCTCACGCACGGGTGGTGTTTGAAACCGCCGATTTGCGTGCGACCGTCGCCATGGTCGATCACGACATTGCCTTCCTGCTCTACGCGCGTGGACAGTATGCTGCGGCCTTGAAACGCTTTGAAAGCGCGCGCACCGCGTTGACGGCCCTGGCGATGCCCATGGACATTGCCTACGTTGATTTGAATGAAAGCGATGTTTACCTCGATCTCAATCTGCCGGAAGATACGCTGCGCCTGGCCTGGCAAGCCGAGCATACCTTTCGGGCCATCAAGATGGATTTTGAAGTGGCGCGCGCCCAGTTGAATCAGGCGGCGGCCGTGGCGCGCCTGGGCGAGCACCATCGCGCCTTGACGTTGCTGCGTGAGGCGCGCGATCTATTTGTGCGCCAGAACAATGAGACCTGGCTGTCTCACACCGATCTACAGCAGGCCGAAGTGTTGAGCCGGATGGGATCGTATAACAAGGCGCACGTGCTGTCCGTGTATGTGGCCGAGACGTATCAACGCCTGGGATTGAAGACCAAACAAGCCTACGCTTCCCTGCTGGCAGTTGATTTGTTCGTGCGTGAAGGGCGCTGGGCGGCGGCGCGCGATCAGTTGGGGCAGGTCCGCCAAATGCTGGCCGGCCTCACGGCACCCTGGTTGCTCTATCGCCTGGAAGCCGGCTGTGGGCAGGTCAACGAGGGTCTAGGTCGGCCCGCGCGGGCTGTGGAGCATTATCGACGTGCCGCGGAACTGGCCGAGCAGATGGCGGCGACGATCCCCGCTGAAGAACAGCGCACCGCCTTCGTCGCCGACAAGCAGATTCCTTACGAAGGTCTGGTCGCGCTGACGGCGGCCGCCGATCCGGCGGAGGCCTTTAGTTGGGCTGAGCGAGCCAAGTCACGGGCGTTGGTCGACTTGCTGGCGGCGGGCGTCCGGCCGCGTCTGCGTGTGACGGACGAAGTAGATCTCAGGCGGGCCGATCGGTTGCGTGCCCTGCGCGAAGAACTGAATTGGTTATACAGCCGTCTCACGCGCGGCGCAGCTCCCGGCGAAACGGGCGTGCCGTCCGCTGGGCCGGAGGTCTGGGAAAAAATCCAGACCCGCGAACAGCAAGTGACCGCCCTATGGCATGACCTGCAAGCCAAGCACGCCGAAGAAATTTCTTTAGAGCATGTGACCTTGCTGCCCGTGGCAGACATTCAGGCGAGCCTGTCCGCAGAAACGCGTCTGGTGGAATACTTTATCGCGCGCGACCAGGTCTGTGCGTTTGTCGTCTCACGGGAGCGGATCAGCGTTTATCCGGCGCTGGCCCGTCTGGAAGAACTGCATCCGCTGTTGGAGAGTCTGGCGTTTCAAATTGCCAAGGGGCAATATGGCGCGGCTTATCTCCAACGCCATCGCGTCTCGCTGCTCACGGCGGTGCGGCAGGTTTTGTCACAATTATTTGAGGCCCTGTTAGCACCCCTCTGGCCTGAACTCACCATCGCGTCCAGCTTGATTATCGTGCCGCATGGTCCGTTGCATCGTTTGCCTTTTCATGCGCTCGAGGTCAATGGCCGCCCCGTCATCGAGACGCACGCCGTGTCTTACGCGCCGAGTGCAGCCGTGTTGAAGTTCTGCCGCGATAAGCAACCGCCGCGCCAGGCACCCCCCTTGTTGGTCGGCGTGCCCGATGATCGCATTGCGCGAGTCGGCGATGAACTGCGGGCCGTGGCTGAGCTCTTTCCCGACGCGACCAGCCTGATCGGCGAGTCGGCCACAGTCGAGCAATTGCGTCAGCAGGCGCCCCACTGCGGCTGGCTGCATCTGGCCACGCATGGCCTCTTTAGACCGGAAGCACCGTTGTTGTCCGGCCTACAACTGGCCGATCGCTGGCTGACTGTACAGGATATTTACGATTTGCCGTTGAATGTCTCCTTGGTGACGATCAGTGCTTGCGAAAGCGGCTTAAGCGGAGTGTCGGGGGGCGATGATCTGGTGGGGCTGGTCCGCGGATTTTTGTATGCGGGCGCGGCATCCATGCTGGCCAGCCTGTGGATGGTCGATGATGAGGCGATGGCCCGCCTCATGACCGAGTTTTATCGCGCCTGGCAGTCTGGTGTACCCAAAGCGCGCGCTTTGCAACAAGTGCAGCGTGCTTTTTGGGAAGAGTATCAGCATCCTTTCTATTGGGCGCCACTCATGTTGATCGGTGACGAATATTGATAGCCCTCACACCCGGAGGTTGTCATGCGCTCCCTAACATTTTGGCTCAAACTGGTCCTGGTCCTTGGTCTACTCCTCGTGGTCGTGGCTGGCGCCGCGGCCACCGTGACGGCCACTTCGTCTGACTTGCCGCCCGATGAGGTCGTCGTGCGGCTGCGGCCTCAGGTCAGCATTACCACCATCACGGCGCGCTACAATGCGACCGAGGTCGGCCGCCTGATCGAAAACAACGTTTATTTCTTGAAACTTCCGGTGGGGTCGACCGCTGTTGACTTATTGCCCGTGCTCAATAGTGATGCTGATCTTTTCTATGCCGAGCTCAACTATTACGATGACGCGCTGCCAACCGGCTCGCAGCGCTATATCAGCGGGCATGGCAAGTTCCCGGTCGTCGAGCAGCGCTACATTTCCGGCCACAACGTTTTCCTGGATGCCAATCAAAATTACACCAACACCTCCGGCACACCCAGTGGTTCTGATCGTTGGGCGTGGGATGCAATTGGGTTGGCCGATGCCCGGCAGATTTCGACCGGGCAGGGGGTGATTGTCGCGGTGCTGGATAGCGGACTTGTCGCCGCTCATCCCTTGCTTAATTCCAACCTCATCGCCGGTTATGATTTCGTCGGCATGACCAATCAGATTTACGATTTTGGCAATAATCTTGACGATGATGGCGACGGCCGGATTGACGAGGGCACCGGGCACGGTACGCACATCTCCGGCATCATCGTCTCGGCAGCGCCGGGTGTGCAAATCATGCCGATTCGTGTGCTGAATTCCGATGGCGTCGGTACATATTGGGAAGTGGCGGCAGGCATTCGCTTCGCCGTCGATCATGGCGCCAAGGTGATCAATCTGAGCCTCAGCGCGCCACGCCTGCCGCCCTCGTTGCAAGAAGCTTTGGATTATGCCGTAGCGCATGGGGGTATCGTCGTCGCAGCGGCAGGCGCCGGCCCGGGACCTAACTATCCGGCAGCCTATAGCCACCCGCTGATCCTGGGAATTGGAGCTTCCGATCGGGGTGATGTATCCGCTTCCTTCTCCGGCGGCCAGGCGGTTGATAACAAGGTGTATGCACCAGGGGTGGACATCTACAGCAGCTATCCTTACAACGAATATGTTTATGGCAGTGGCACCTCCATGGCGTCGGCAATCGTGGCGGCGGAAGCCGCGCTGCTGCGTTCCCGCTATCCTGAGTGGACCGCGTCGCAGGTGAATCAACGGATTACCTCGCAGGTGGTACCGGTCTCGGGGACACTACCCGGCCGCGTTGATTTGGCTGCTGCACTATCCACCGGGTTGGAGGTCCGTTATCAACTGGGTGACAATGGCTCACCCAATGATGCGAACTTGAAGCCGCGTCTGCAAATCATCAATAACACAGCGATCACCATCCC
>JAUQXC010000527.1 GCA_030834825.1 Thermoflexales bacterium | reverse complement strand
TTCGAGTTGGGGCGACGACCGGCGTAGGTTTGGTGTGTATATTGAGACACGTCAATACACGGACTCTAAAGGTCAGCTGGAAATCTTCTTCGACAACGTGCGCGTGAAGCAGCTGCCCTGATGAAAGCCGACCGGCATACTTAATCCTTGAGTTAACCAGTCGAAATCGATGTAGCGCTGGCCGCCGCGGGTGGCGGCCAGCGCTACATTTTCAGCCCGCAGACGCAGGCATTTGAACAGGCGTTGGCGGCCGATGAAGGCGTGCGCGACACCTCAATTCATCGTTGGGTGTAACACCCCCTACATCGAACACAAAACGAGACCGGAATTCTTCACGAACTCCGGTCTCATTCATTTCACACTTGACGCTTTACAGATTAGCTATGCAAGAAATCGTCCAGCGCCTTCTTGCTGATACGGAACTGCGTGCCAATCTGCTTGGCCTTGATCTGGCCCTCAGTGATCATCGCCATCACATCGGCTTCACTCACCTTGAGGTAGTTGGCAGCCTCAGCAGGCGACATGACCTCAGGGGTTGGGCCGCCACCCGTCGGAACACTTGAGGCCGCTGGCTGGGCTGGCGATTGCTGCATCGATTGAGACATCATGCCCGCCATCATCTGCCCCATGCCCAGACCGGCGCCCAGACCCACTCCCGCGCCGGCCACACCCCCTGACGGATTCTGCGCCGCATCGCGAATGCCGCGCGCGGCCTGGAACTGCATATATTTCTGCATATCGCCGATGGCGCCCATCTGCGCGCGCTCGTCGATGGCCTTGGCCGTCTCTTCGGTGGGGCTGATCGAGCGCACATACAACGTCTTCAGCATAATGCCCATCTGCTTGAAATCATCGCCCACCTTGGCCTTGGTGCCCGCGCCAATTTCGTCATACTTGGCGGGCATATCCAGGAACGGGATCTTGATCTCGCCCAGCAGATCCGTCATCTTGCTGATAATGATGCCGCGCAGCATGCCCTCAATCTCCGGCGTCTCATAAATCCCGCGTACGCCCACGATCTTATTGACGAACAACGCCGGATCGTTGATCTCGATGGAGTATACTCCGTTGGCCCGCAGGCGCACCATGCCCAAATCGGGATCGCGGAACGTGACAGGTTCCGGTGTGCCCCACCCCATATCGAGGTAAGTGCGAGTGCTGACATAGTAAACTTCGGCGGTGAAGGGCGTCTTGCCGCTCGTCGCCAGGCCGATCAAGCCCGAGAGAATCGGCAGGTTCGCCGTGGTGATCGTGTGACGGCCGGCGCCAAACACATCCATCGCCTTACCATCGCGGAAGAATACGGCGGCCTGCTGCTCGCGCACAATCACTTGTGATCCCAGGCGGAAATCGCCCGAGCCGCGCTCGGGAATACGGTGCACCATCTCGCGGCCGGATTCATCGCTAAATTCGACGACATCAATAATGCGTGGCATGGCTGTCTCTCCTCAAAGAATGTCTTACAACGAACCCACCAACACGTGTTGGCGCTTGTCGTACAAATCGTTCAAACCGGTGCAGATGCGCTTGAGGGCGCTCAGGGCCGGCTTCAGCGCCTCCAGGCCGATTGGCGCGGGGGCGGTCCCTTCGGCCGCGGGCGGTGCCGGCATCACGCCCAACGCCACACGGCACTGATCGATCGCCAGGGCCAAACCCTCGGCCTCGCTCAACAGTTGGTAATCAAAGTTGTACAGTTGATCGAGTTGTTCTTCCTTCACCTGTACCGCATCAAACAGACCGCCATAACCGCGCGGCGCGGTCTTCACCCGATCGATAAAGGTGCGCAGTTTCACGGCGCTTTGCTCAACATCATCAACGAATTCAAAGCCGCCATTGGATAACAGATCGTTTTGCAGTTCCGTCATCCGATCGAGCTGGTCAGTGAACTTGGCCGCCACGGCGTCACGCACGATTTTGTCGGCGTCACGGCGCGTCTCTTTTTCCATGTAGCCTTTGAAGCCGGGGATTTTCGAGAGAATTTTAACAAACCCGCCACGCTGATCCTTAATCTGACCGGTTAAGTCTGTCATGATTGCCTCCTGAGAAGGATGTGAGGTTCGCGGCACAAGCTAGACACCTTTACGTCCTAGATTTTACCACACCCCCCCGATAAATAAACTGACGGCCCGCTGACGCTTAATCCACAACTCCACAGAGACTCGGTTAGTATTGGGTTTGACAAACTGCGCGTCCAACATTACACTTGATTCAGTCAGTTTAGAGCAATTTCCGTTTTGATTTACACCTTTGCTCTCGCGGGATAACATCTCCAACGGACACCTGCACCCACGGCGTGCAGTGCGGTGGGCAACCATCCGCCCTGCACGTCAAGCAACTGGGAACCCGATCTAGCGGATGATGATCTTATCCCCAACTCATTCATCCACCTCATGAACCATCTTCATGAACAACGGAGTCGCGCTTTGACCGCACTCAACCAGGATGCGCTCTTTCGAACCCCCAATGTTTACTCCTGGGGCAACGGCTTCGATCTGTCACCCGATGGCCGCTCGCTGGTGTATATGTGGAATGGCAGCGGCCACTGGGAGTTGTATCTGCTCCCGCTGGGCGGAGGCATTCCGCGACAATTGACTTCGGGATCGGACAGCAAGATGTTCCCGCGTTTCTCGCCGGATGGCACACGCGTTGCTTACGGACAGGATTACGACGGGGATGAATGCTTCGATGTGCACGTACTCGATCTGGCGACCGGCCAGGTGAAGAACCTGATGCCCGACACGCCCGACGAGGGGTTGAACGAATTTCTGCGCTGGTCGCCGGATGGTCGCTGGATCTATTACGCCTCCAATCGTGACCAGGATTTTGCGATTTTTGGTATCGCGGTGGAAGATGGCACGGTTAAACGCCTGTCCCACCACACGGCCAGTGATGTCTTCGTCGAGCCCTCGCCCGACGGCCACTGGCTGGCCGTGCAAGCGATGATCGATGGGCAGAATCACGCCATCTATCTGGTGCCCACCAACGGCGGGCCTGAAATTCGCCTGGGAGAAGAGCTGGGGCTGCAGGATGCAGAGCTGGCCGAGTGGTCGCCGGACAGCCGCCGGCTCGCCTTTGTGTCCGCCGACCGGGGCATGTACGATGTGGTGCTTTACGATCTGAACACGTGCACGATTGAGTGGCTGACGCCCAGCGACTACGAATACTACTCGCCCACGTGGTCGCCGCAAGCCGATCGGTTGTTGTACCTCGTCAGCCGCGAGGCCAGCTGCGATCTGGTGCTGCACGATCTCAAGCACGGCCCGGAAATCATCCGTATCCTGCCCGGCATCCACAATCAGGCGCGCTTTACCCCGGATGGCGCCGCACTGGTCCTGACCTACAGCGGCCCGGCGCATCCACCCGATCTCTGGTCGCTGTGCCTAGCCGATCGGGCAACGACTCAATTGACCGATTCGCTCCCACCTCAGATCGATCGATCGATCTTTGTGCAGCCCACGCACGTCTGGTATCCCAGTCTCGATCCGGGTGTGCAAGTTCCCGCCCTGCTCTATCAACCCCAAAGTACTGTATCCGCGGGGCCACCTCCAGGAGTAATCTATGTGCATGGTGGACCCACCGCACAACAGGATAACGACTGGTATCCTGCGATCCAGGATTTTGTAACGCGCGGCTACGTGGTCTTGTGTCCCAACTATCGCGGCAGCACCGGCTATGGCAAAGCGTTCCGTGAAGCGAATCGCTTCGATCTGGGACGCGGCGATACAAATGATGTGGCCGCCGGCGCCGATTATCTGGCGCGTGAAGGGTTAGCCGATCCCCGGCGCATCGCGGTCACCGGCATTTCCTATGGCGGCTTCATGACCATGACCTGCACCACACAGCATCCTGATAAATGGGCGGCCGGTTCGGCGCTGGTACCGTTTGTCAATTGGTTCACCGAGCACGCCAGTGAACGCGAAGACTTGCAATACTGGGACGCTCAGAATATGGGCGACCCGGTCAAAGATTACGAGCGCTGGTATCAAAACTCGCCCATCTTCTTCGTCGAACGCATCACCGCGCCGATTCAGTTGATGGCGGGCGGCAACGACGTGCGCTGCCCACCGGCTGAAGCCGGGCAGGTGCGCGATAAACTGCTGGAGTTAGGACGGCCAGTGGAAATGTACGTCTACGCCGACGAGGGCCACATCTTGCGCCAGCTCAACCATCGGGTGGACGCCTATCAAAAGCGCGCGGCTTTCATCGATCGCTATTTGAAGGCGTAAAAGGCGGCCGTGTGATCGAAGTCACTTTTTTAGGAACCGGATCGGCCATGCCGCCGCGTGAACGCGGCAACACGACTTTCATCGTGCGCACCGAGCAGCTGCTCTTCCTCGCCGATGCGGGGCCTTCGGTCTTCGGCGATCTACAACGCGCGGGCATTGAACCAGCGCAGATTGACGCCATCTTCCTGTCACACGGCCATGCCGATCATGTCCTGGGGTTTCCCCAGTTGGCCTTGCTGCAAAAATTCGTCATGCGGGAACCGCCGCTACGCGTTTATTGCACTGCGTCGGTCCGCGAAATCGTGAGCGCCATTACCACCCTCACCTTTCCTGAAGCCGCCGACATGCTGACCCGGTTTAACTGGATCGAGTTAGCCGAAGGGCCGCGCCAATCTCACGATTTAACCGCCGATATTCAACTGACCACCGAACTGGTGTTTGGCCCGCCTTATATGCCGGTGCTGGGCCTGCGGCTGGACTTTTTCGATAAAGGCGTCGCGCTGGCCTTCTCGTCTGATACGGCGCCGTCAGATGCAGTCGCCAGTCTGGCCCACAACTGTGATCTGCTCATTCACGAAGCATCGTTCAGCGCCACACTGCAAACAGATGTCAGCCCCGAACTGCTCTTCCATTCAGATGCGCGGCAGGCCGGGCAAATCGCAGCCCGGGCCAACGCCAAGCGGCTGGCCTTGGTCCATCTCAACAGCTTGCACACCAATCACCGGCGCGTGTTGACCGCCGAAGCCGCCGAAACTTTTTCAGGCCTGATCCTCGTGCCCGATGACGGCGATGTGATCCAACTCGACACGGTTGAACTGACACCCGCTGCGGCAGCACAGCCTTAACGGCCTCACAGGCAAGACGTCTATTCTGTGGAATCCATTTTCTTTTCACTATGGGAGGCCCTATGCGTGTCTTGATTGCAGTCGATATGGAAGGTATCTCCGGCGTGGTGCATTGGGATCACGTCAAGCCCGGTCACTTTGAGTATGCGCGTTTCCGCGAGATCATGACCGAAGAGGTAAACGCCGCCATTGACGGCGCCTTGGATGGCGGCGCGACCAGCGTGG
>JAUQXC010000526.1 GCA_030834825.1 Thermoflexales bacterium | reverse complement strand
GTTGGATCTGGTTGAGGTTGTTTTCCAAAATGACCAGGTCGCCGTCTTTCGCAACTTCCTCGAACCCGCCGAACTTGTACGTGACGTACATCATACGGTTGCGTCCATTAGATATGAAATGCGCGCGCAGCGGTACGCCGGCCTGTTTGGCTTGGAACATGATGTAACTCATTAGGATGGTGCCCACGCCGCGCGACATGACCCGGCACGACATGAGCAGTAGTTTCACGAGCCAGGCCGCCTGGCCTTTTTCGACCAGCGCCAGACCGATCGTGCCATAGGTTCCAAACTTATCCTCCAGACTGGAGACCAACAACAAATGGTCATCCGCTTGGCGGAAGCGATCGAGCTCGTCATAGGAGTAAGTATAGCCCGTCGTATTGAGTTGATGGGTGCGGATCGTCAATTCCTCGGCGCGTTTGAGATCACTTTCCTCGGCCATCTTGATCGTAAAGACCATCTGCAGTCCGGCCAGAAACTCTTCATTGCTGCCGGTGAACTCGGCTTCGGCCTGTGCCCGCACGATGCCACTCTGGTACATCTGGCGACGCAGCTGCGACCCGGCAGTGATAAAGCGCGGCTGCATGCGGGGCAGATCGAGCAGCTGTCCCAGGACGGCGGCATCGAGGCACAACACTTGGGGATGGACGAAGGCCACTTCTTCCCGCTCGAATGGTTGATCGTCGATAAAGGCGAAGGTATCCAGTCCGATATTCAGCGATTTACCGATTGCGGCGATGGACGCCGATTTGGTGTTCCAGTTGATCTCGGGATAGAGAAAATATTCTTTCAGGCCCAACGCTTCCAACTTGCATAAGGCGAGATCGGGGTCGTTGCGGCTGGCGATCGAGTTCAGGATGCCGCGCCGATCCAGCTCTTGAAGAATTTCGCGCACACCGGCCCGCGGCGTGATAGCCTCATCCTCCAGCAGAATGCCGTTCCACAGTGTATTGTCCAGATCCCACACCACACACTTGATGGATTGTTTTTCGGTCTTGGCCTGAACCACTTGTTGCTCAGCGAACATGAGAGTTCCTCGCTCTTACAGGGCACGCAAGATGTGACTAAGCCGCGGGCTGCCCCGCATAATCGGCAAAGGCATTGCGGCTGATCATGACCTGCTGCATTTGGTTGCTGCCTTCGATAATTTCCATGACCTTGGCGTCACGCAGATAACGTTGCACGGGATAATCGCTGCCACAACCGTTACCGCCATGGATTTGCACGGCGTCACTGGCGACACGTGGCACCATGCCGGACGCGAAGTACTTCGCGATCAACGTTTCCGCTGTAGCATTCATATCGCCTATATCTTTTAGATAACCGGCGTGGTAACACAACAGCCGGGCTGCCTTGACTTGCACGACCATATTGGCGATCATCTCTTGAATCAGCTGATGCTGTTTGAGCCGCTCGCCAAATTGTTGGCGCTCGCTGGCATATTTGAGGCTGGCCTCCAGGCAAGCTTGTCCAATGCCCACGCTGCCCCAGGCCACGCTGTAGCGGCCCAGGTCCAGTGCCGATAAAGCGATGGTTGAAAATCCTAAGCCTAACCCGCCGATGAGATTCTCTTTGGGCACGACGCAGTGATCGAGGTGAACCTCGGCGACCAGAGAAGCGCGCGTACCCAGCAGCCCTTTCATCGGGATCGTCGTCAGGCCCGGCGTGTTTCTCTCCACCAGAAAGGCCGAGGCTTTACCCTGATCTTGAGCGAAGACTAAAAACAGATCCGCCACTTGTCCAAAGGTGATCCATTTCTTGCGACCGGTGATGACGTAACCGTCGGCCTGCGCCTCGACCATGGTTTCGATGTGCTTGGCATCGCTGCCAATGTTGGGTTCGGTCAAAGCGAAAGCTGCAAGCGTGCGCCCGTCGGCCAGTCGAGGCAGCCAGGTCTGCTTGTGCTGCGGCTTGCCCCAGCGCAGAATGGCGTACGACACCATTCCTTGCACGGTCAATAAGCTGCGTGTGGAGGAGCAGGCCCGGCCGATTTCTTCGGTGAGCAGGCCGTAGGTGATCATGTCTGTGCCCAGTCCGCCGAACTCTTCCGGGATGATGGCGCTCAAATATTTGCGGCCTGCCAGCTGCGCGATGACGGAGTTGGGCACGCACTCGTCGCGATCGAATTGATCGGCGAACGGGAACAAGGCGGTGTTCGCGAAAGTCTTGAATTCGACCTGCGCGGCTTGTTGTTGAGAAGTCAATTCAATCTTCATAGTGTGCTATCCGACGATTGCGGTCTTGCGCTGAATTAAATGGGTCAAAGCATTGATGGTACGAAAATTGTCAATGTTGAGATCTTCGTCGGCGATGGCAATTTGAAACGTTTGCTCAACAAACATCACCAGCTGCATGGCAAACAACGAGTTGACGAAGCCC
>JAUQXC010000525.1 GCA_030834825.1 Thermoflexales bacterium | reverse complement strand
GTCTGCTGGTCTTCGACCTGATGAGGAAGGGTGCGACTCAGGCTGAAATAGCGGCCATTCTCAAAGTCACGCAGAGCACAGTCAGACAGGCTTACCCTAAACCTGCAACGCGTAACCCATCAGTCAAGTAGTACGACTGTGCCACCCGATGAAACATCTGGCATGTTCAACAGTGATGGAGATAGATTCCGTTGAATATTACGCCTTATTGCACGCAGTAAGCCGGTCTGTATGCCCAGCGATGAATCGCCGGGCTTCATTACGGCGCCCGATAAATCGGGCTTAGAAGCAGCCGAATTGACGCGAAGCGGGCGTTGTACAGCAGCCCGGAGATTTATCTCCGGGCGAAGAGGGCCGACGGTCATTTTCTAAACCACATCCGCAAAGACGGAGTAACCATTCGTTTCTCTTTCACCACATCCGACCCGGCAGAGTCATGTAGTCCGCCGGGTGACGTTTACGAACTGTCACTACATCCTCGTCTTTGTGCGTTGACTGCTGACCAATCAAACAAACTCAAACACCTGCTACTCGGTTGACCCACTTTTTGATTCAGTCTATACTAGCCAAGTTCTATCGATGGCACTTCATGCATCTGCTCTCATAAAACACGCTGAAGCCTGCCGGGGCCATTTATCAGGAGTTGCCAGCGATGCCAGTTAATGCGGATAAACCCCACCTCTGGAAAGCAGATGTTGCTCAGTCCGTCGATTTTTACAACGCCTGGTTTATGCGCTTTGCGCCCAAAACCTATCGTGGCACTCGCGTCATGACCACTCTTCAGGTCAAGTCTGCACTAGGAAAGACAGGAAACCTTACCAGTATTTCGCCTGAAGTCTTGAGCACCGATCCGGCTATACTGCCGATTTTAAGAATGACTACTGCGCCACCGTTAGCGCGTGACCGCTTAATTGGATTAACAGGCGTCTCACCCAACCTTGTAAAGAGCATGGAAATCGCTCGACGTCTTCCGCCCCAATTGAGTGCTACTAGCCTTGAACGCGATCTTAAGCAGATTGGGCAGATCATCAAACGCCTGATCGATCGAGACATCTTTCCCTGGTTGGACAGCAACCGCAGGCCCTCGCCACTTGAAGTCGATCGTGCTGCTACGATTATCGCCGATCGACTGTGTGGCGCACTGGCCGATCCCATTATCCGTAATGCTCAGGAGCAAAGACAGTTGAGCGTCATCAAGCGTTGGCTTGAGAAACGCAGTTATACGCACCTGCGCGCTTATAAAGGCAAGCTTACTGAAATGCAACCGGGTACATTTATCTTTCGGTTGAACATTCCAGTTACTCAAAACAGAAGCTCCCACTCCGTCAACATTCCGGTTGATGTTGTGGTTACGCCGCTTCACGCCAAGGTTGGCGAACTGCCGTTGTTAATTGAAGCCAAGTCAGCGGGCGACTATACCAACACTAATAAGCGCCGGAAAGAAGAAGCAATTAAAATCGCGCAGCTCACAAATAGTTATGGCCCCGCAGTACGTTTTGTCTTATTTTTGTGTGGCTACTTTGATAGTGGATATCTGGGCTACGAAGCGGCTGAAGGTATCGATTGGGTATAGGAACACCGGATCGATGACTTAGCCGAGCTGGGGTTATAGTCGTGGCGCTCAGTCCTGTTCTGGAATCGAATCGCCTCGTTTTGCAGAGTCAGCTGGACTCAAGCAAGACTTTGCCCGAACGCAACCGGTTGGGTCAATTTGCGACGCCAACTCTACTGGCAACCGAGATTCTGGAGTATGCGCGTTCTGTGTTACCGCCGCGAACTCGGATACGATTTCTCGATCCGGCCTTTGGGACTGGTTCGTTCTACTCCGCCTTGCTGAAAGGTTTTTCGTCACGGCGCATCGCCGCAGCGGTCGGCTACGAGATCGATCCACCTGTTGCCCAGGCTGCTGCCAAAATTTGGCAGGATCAGCCACTTACTCTGCACGCTGTTGATTTCACGCGTGCCACTCCTCCGAAATCAGACGGGGACAAATTCAGTTTATTGATCTGTAATCCTCCCTACGTTCGTCATCATCACTTGACTCAGGCGGACAAAATACATTTGCAGCGCACTGTGCAACAGGTGACTGGTCTAAGATTGAGTGGATTGACTGGCCTATATGGTTACTTCTTGTGCCTGTCTCATGCTTGGTTGGCAGATGCTGGACTTGCCGGATGGCTCATCCCCAGCGAATTCATGGATGTGAATTATGGCCAGCCCCTAAAAGAGTACCTGCTCAACCATGTCACGTTATTGCGCATTCATCGTTTTGATCCAAATGATGTGCAGTTTCAAGATGCGCTTGTTTCTTCTGCGGTTGTCTGGTTCAAAAAACGAAACCGCCCGCCGATTATGAGGTTGAATTCACTTATGGCGGCACATTGGCGCAGCCTGCAGTGCGTAAGTCGATTGCCGCCTCCGTTTTGCAGCAGACAGCCAAATGGACGAAGTACCCGCGTGCTACAGCTCATGCTGCGTCCAATCAGACGAGCTTTAAACTGTCTGATCTATTCAAGATTCAACGCGGCATCGCCACCGGTGCGAATGACTTCTTCATTCTCACACCCGAGCAAATTGTTGAGCATCGTTTACCGCCTGAATGTCTGATTCCGATTTTGCCCAGCCCACGGTTCCTGGCGACAGACGAAATCAAGGCGGATGTTAAAGGCGATCCACTCATCGATCGTAGACTTTATCTATTGAATTGTAACTTGCCTGAAGAGGTGGTGAAACGGCGCTATCCAGACTTGTGGACATATCTTCAACGTGGCATGGCGGCGGGCGTTCACCAACATTATTTGTGCCAGCATCGCACTCCCTGGTATGCGCAAGAGGTGCGTGCGCCGGCGCCATTTTTGTGTATGTACATGGGCCGTCAAAATACAGGGCGGGGGCGACCGTTTCGCTTCATTTTAAATCATTCGCAAGCCACGGCACCGAACGTTTACTTGTTGTTGTATTCTAACCCGAACCTAGTACTTCAGCTTAATCATCGCCCTCAACGAATCAAAGCTGTCTGGCAGGCGCTGACAGAGATTCAATCTGAAATACTCACGGGCGAAGGCCGGGTTTATGGGGGTGGATTGCATAAGTTGGAGCCGAATGAGCTAGCCAATGCGCCTGCCGCTAAATTACTCGCCGTTTTGCCGGAACTGTCACTTAATCCGAATGGCCAGTTGCAACTTCTCGAAGAGAAAGTGGCTTATGCTGCGCCTGACAGTGCAAAACGTGCTCTTCAATCGAAAGTGAAGTCGCGCAAGAGCATATCTACCTCAGTCAAGAAGAAGGCAAAGTAAAAAGGGGGTTGCGCTGAGCAGCCCACTCCTCTATCAACACAATTAATGGTCGGGTAAAGATGAACAGCAGGTCGAACCCTCCGAGGTCTTCATCTCAACAATCACGGGCTTGGTCGTCCCTCAAGGACAATCAAGCCCGTGTGTTTTTCTGCTCACAACCAGCAACCAACTACCAGCAACCAGCGGCCAACTGCCAACAACCAGCCGCCTTTCTACGGCAACCCCGGCACGCTAATTTGCACGTACAGCGGCGTCTCGCCTTGTGCGCCCACGCCACGCAGTCCGCCTTCGTTCACCATAAACATCCACTCGCTGCGTTGCAGACCGGATGTATTCGGCCCGATCATATCGATGGACAGGTCGACCGTGCCGCCCGGCGCGACATCCGGCATGTTCAGTACCACCGGCGCACCCAACGGATTGTTGTTGATGTTCGTGATCGAATGCACCACGGCGTTCGGACCCCAGGCGCACGTGCCATCGTTGCGCAGTCGCCACGTCTTGCGGAACGGCTGTCCCGGCGAGATCAGCGTGTTGTCGGGGATCGTCACATCGCTCAGGAACGTTGCACGATAGGTGCACGGCGCGTTGTTCGGCACGACGATCTGCACGTACAGCGGCGCTTGTCCACCAGGGCCGACGCCGTACAACTGCCCGTCGTTCGTGCGCAGCTTCCACTCGCTGCGATAGGTGCCGGGCAGTCCCGGAGACACGAACGGGATCGAGATCTCCGCTGATTGTCCGGGTTGAATGAGCGTCGGAATCTCTACCCGTTCTGATGCGCCCATCAAATCGCCGCCGGCCCAGACGAGTTGATGCAGCCATTGGCCCGGTCCCCACGCGCAAGTGCTGTCGTTGCGCACTTGCCAGATCTTGATGAACGGCGCGTTCGGCGCGATGGGCTGATTATCAGGCACTGAACCATCGCCCAGGAACGTCGCGCGATACACGCAGGTGTTATCGGGGATACCCGGCTGCACGATGATCTGCGCATACAGCGGCGTCTGCCCACCCGGCCCTACGCCCAACAGCGGACCCTGCGCCACCAGCAGCATCCACTCGCTGCGATACGTGCCCGCTTGCTGCGGCGCGATCAGGTTGATCGAGACATCGACGATGCCGCCCGGCGGCACCTGTGTGAGCAAAGGCACTTCGTTGGGCGCGCCCATCCGATCGCCGTTGAAGAAGACCAGCGAGCGCACATATTGATTCGGTCCCCACGCGCAGTTGCCATCATTGCGCAAGCGCCACGTCTTGATGAACGCTCCGCCCGGCGCCGTGATTGTGTTATCGGGAATCGTCACATCGCCCAGAAACGCTGCGCGATAGGTGCAGGCCGCCGAAGTGGACGACGGCAGATCGATATAGTCCCAGCCGAAGTTTACATCGAACTTGTTTTCACCCGCGGCCAGATTCACCGTGGTGTAGATCGTGCCGCCCAACCGATCGGGATACGTCCACGAACCGTTCTTCAATTTCGATAGGCTCGGTTCGACAAGCGGATCGATCGAGACGCAGTACGCCCCGGCTTTGAGTCCGGTGAATGAATACGAGAGATCGGTCGCCAGCGTTTCGGCCTCGGCCAATCCGATCGCTAAACACGGCCCCGCGCCCAACTTCACCTTGACGCCGGGGATGATGGCCTCAGTGTTTTCTTTGATGCCATTGGCGCGATAGTGATCGCCTTCTTGAACACACCCTGCGGTTTGTTTGCCCGGTCCCACTGGTTGACCGCTGACCGAGCAGGCGTCGTGCCACACCCAACCGTTGATCGAGCCGAGCGCTTCACCGGTAGGTGTCGCCGTCGCCGTCGGAGCGGCTGACGCGAGCGTTGGCGTGGCGGCAGGCGCAGTCGTTTCCGCAGTCGGCGTGGCGGGTGAATTGCTCACCGCTTGCGCGGTCTGGCAAGCCGCCAGTAACCCTAGCGCAAAAAATAGCAGTAATCCCAGTACTGATCGTCGCAACATGCTAAGCCTCCCTGGCTTTGATAAGATATACGCACTCATGAAACGCCGCAGTTTTCCGCTAGGTTCCCGCCAAATTGTCAGAAGCCAGTCAAGACTTGGTTAGAATCTCGTTCGATGTGG
>JAUQXC010000524.1 GCA_030834825.1 Thermoflexales bacterium | reverse complement strand
CAAGGCATCCAGCTCATGCAACCGCACTTGAGCTAATTCCAAATGTAGCGCTGCTTGCGCCTGGTCCGGCGTCAGGGCAGTCCGCACCTGCTCAGCGGCCCGCTTGATCGGGTAGAGGACATCGCCGGGCAGACTGGCAGCCGAGACTCCCACCGCCGAAAACAGGAACACGACACTTAAGACCAGGGACATCACCGCGAACGTACCCCGACGCTGCCACACGGGCAGACGAGCCGTAACCGGCCGCGTTGATTGTACCGCTCTCTGTCCGGCGGTCTTTAAAAGCCGAGCCTCTAACACGCGGCGCTTGTCCACGGGCAAGGGCGCGGGACGTGGTACCGCTCGTGCTCGTTCGGCTATGGGCAGAAGTGTAGCCAACCGACCAGCCTGCGTCGGATAACGCCGGAGGCATGAATCAACCGTTGCGCGGCCCGTCATCAGGTCTGCAAGGCACTGGTCTAGAATCGTGTCAAATTCGTCAGACATTCCATTATCAGCTTTCTGCTTCGGCTAAACCCATTATATCCGCAAAGCAGTTTCTATTTCTAGCGTTAGCGTTCCAACAGCCGGGCCAAGGACTCCAGTGCGCGGCGTTGCAAGGCTTTGACCGCGCCTTCAGTCTTTCCCAAGATTTGTGCGATCTCGGCATTATTCATGCTTTGCATGAATTTCAGAATAATCACGTTCTGTTGATCGTCGGTCAATTGCCGCAGGGCCTTCTGCAGGGATCGATGTTGTAAGAAATCGACATCGATCGCCTCATCCGTCGAGGCTAACCCATCCTGCAGTAGTGGATCATCCAGCGGCGCTGTCTGCTGCCGCTTTCCCCGGCGCCAGAAATCGACGATCCGGGCATAAGCGATACGATACAACCAGGCGATGAACGGCGCGCCCTGATCGTTATAGCCACCCAAACTCTCGATCGCTCGTAGGAAGACCTCCGCCGTAATATCCTCGGCCGTTTGTTCATTCCCAGTGCGATACCGGATATACTGGTAAATGCGATCGACGTGTAAGTTGTATAACTCGCTCAGTGCCGTCAAGTCGCCTTGCTTGGCACGTTGAATGAGTTGACTTTCATTATGCATGCACGATCGGTTCCTAAAGTTTTTCCGAGCCGTGCACTTATTATACCGTGCGAGCCATGCAAAATGATACGCCCTCCGCAAAATCCAACCAAACGC
Organism: Thermoflexales bacterium; assembly: GCA_030834825.1. Classification (GTDB taxonomy): domain Bacteria; phylum Chloroflexota; class Anaerolineae; order Fen-1058; family Fen-1058; genus Fen-1058. The sequence goes on along the minus strand of JAUQXC010000524.1, from coordinate 6,200 downwards.
CAACCCAGTTCCATTGTAAATTGCAACGCTTCTGCCCGTAACTTTTTAGCGAGATCAGCGGTATAACTAGCAAATATTTCCTCAGCTCAGCGCTCTACTGTGGACGCCCCGCCCCAACCAGCAGCAGTCAGGTCATGGGGCCGGTTCACGGACGATAACAACTGCAATGAAATTGCAATGAAATTGTGTGTGTTATTAGAAGAAAACCATTTTATAATAAGGTTCATCAGAGGCTTGGTTGTAACCAAACAACTCACTAGGGAAAGGGGGTGATAGACATGTTGTATTTGCCGCGTGAAGAAGGTCAGGGCCTGGTAGAGTACGCATTAATTCTTGTTTTGGTGGCTATTGTCGTGATTGTTATTTTGGCGTTGCTCGGCCCGGCAGTTGGTAACATCTTCTCCAACATTTATGCCAACGTGTAGTCCTTGTGCTGGTCGTGTGTAGGCAGTCTCGTGAAGCGAGTCCCGGTTGAGCTGTCCCGGGACTCGCGCTTTGTTTGCTAGGTTTGCGCCAAGCGCACGGCTTGTCCACTGCGCGCCGACTCCAGCAGCGCCACAATCGTCCCCACATTCGCCCGGCTGTTCTCCAGTGAGATGCGCGGCGCTTGCCCATCCAGAATGGCGCGCTCCATATCCTCGATCTCACCTTGATAGAGGCTGCCGCGCGGTGACTCGATCAACTCAGCGCGATCACCGCGCTTGATCTTGATCCACTCGCCGCCTTCCGGCTTGAAGGGGCTGGCCAACTCGATCGAGCCGGTCGTGCCGACGATCTCTAGCGCCGTGCGGTAGGGTGCGCGGAACCCGCAATCGAACTGCGCCAGCAGGCCGCCGGCAAAGCGCAGCTGTCCGCTGAACACCACATCGATCCCGGTTGAGCCAGTCGCCTGCCAGCCAAACACTTCCACCGGTTCGGCGTTCGCGACCAGGCGCGCAAAGCTGATCGGGTAACAGCCCACATCCCAGATCGAGCCGCCGCCCCACTCCGGCACCCAGCGCACATCGTCGGGTCGATCGAGGTAGAAGGTGAACGCGCCTTTAATCAACAGCAGCTCGCCGATGGCTTCCTGCGCGATCAATTCCAACACTTTTAACGTCTGAGGATGATGCTTGTACATGAACGCTTCGGTGATGACGACATTGTGTTTCTTGGCCGCCGCCCGCATCTGATCGACCTCGGCCACGGAGAGTGCCAGCGGCTTTTCGCACAGTACGTGCTTGCCCGCTTCCGCCGCACGAATCGACCACTCCGCGTGCAGGTGATTAGGCAGCGGATTGTAGATCGCATCGATGTCTTCGCGCGCCAACAGTTCTTCATACGTGCCACAGGCGTGTGGGATATGCCACTCTTTGGCATACTCTTTCGCCTTCACAATGTCCCGGCTGGCAACCGCGTGCAATTCCGATCGCTCCGAGCCCCGAATCGGCGGCATCACCGCTCGATTGATGCGCGCCGTGCTCAACAAACCCCACCGTATCTTTTTCATTTTTCCTCCCGGATTAACCGGCCCAATAGCCTTGCACAAACAGGGCCGTATCAAGTGCCAACAATAACGCCAGCACCCGCAGATGCGGATGCTGGCGCATTCTTCCTAACCGCCCAAGCATGGCCGCGTCATCACACGTTAGCGTGCAAGTCGGTGACCAACGCCCGCGCCTGCTTATCCGCATTATATGAGGAGCGCACCAGCGGACCGCTCTCGACCCAGCGGAAGCCCAGTTCCAGGCCAACTTGCTTCAACTCCGCAAATTCTTCCAGCGGCACATAGCGGTCGATCGGCAGGTGCTGCTTGCTCGGTTGCAGGTATTGGCCCAGTGTGAGAATGTCCACTTTCCGATCGGCCAGATCGCGCATCACGGCGATCACTTCTTCTTTCGTTTCGCCCAGACCCAACATGATGCCGCTCTTGGTGACTTGGGTGGGACTGAGCTGCTTGGCGTTGCCCAGGGTCGCCATTGCCCACTCGTAGTTATCCTGTGGCTGAACTTTCTTGAAGAGGCGCGGCACCGTCTCGACGTTGTGATTGAGAATCTCCGGTGCAGCATCGGTGACCATCTTCAGCGCGTCACGGTTGCCCTTAAAGTCGGGAATCAACACTTCGATGGTACAGCCCGGCTGCACTTCGCGAATGCGCTGGATCACCAGCGCGAAGATCGGCGCGCCGCCATCCTTGCGCTCATCACGATTGACGGAGGTGATTACCGCGTGGCGCAGATTCATCGCCTTGATCGCCTGCGCCACCCGATTCGGCTCATCCCAATCCAGCGGCGCAGGACGGCCCGTCTTGATGTCGCAGAACGCGCATGAGCGGGTGCACACATCGCCCATCAGCAGGAACGTCGCCGTGCCGCGTCCCCAGCACTCGCCGATGTTGGGGCACAACGCTTCCTCGCAGACGGTGTGCAGCGTCTTCACACGCATCAAGCGCTTGAGTTCATCGTAGGTCTCGCCTTGCGGCGCGCGGACCTTCAACCATTCTGGCCGGCGCTTGGGTTTATTGTCTGGTTGAATCGCTTCAACTTCAATCACTTTATCCAAAATTGAGCTCCAGTCCACATTCCTTCACACAGATTCTACGCCATCACTGCCGATTCGGCAATGCCACTACACGCGTTTTTCCACCAGACGCAGCTTGAAGCGATTGTCCGGCGCAGGCGTGGGCGAGGCTCGTACTTTGAGTTTGTAATCGGGCGGATCGATCTCAAAACGCCCAAAATGCAGCAGCGTCGCCAGCGTCAACATGATCTGCGTCTCGGCCAGTCCGGCGCCCAGGCAGGTGTGTGCGCCCAGGCTGAACGGTGCAAACGCGCCCGGCACACGATGCTCGTTGCGCGGTGGCAAGTAGCGATCGATATCAAACCGATAAGGATCGGGATGCAGTTCGGGAATGAAATGCGCCACCGTCGTGCCGATAAAAATACGTTGCCCGGCATCCACGCGATAGCCCGCGAACTCAAACGGCTTCACGACCGTGCGCTGCACCGCCGGTGCGATGGGATAGCGGCGCATGGTCTCCAGCAAAGCACGATGCAGCACGTCGGCCTTCCGCAGCCGATCGGGCGTCGGCGGCCCGGCCGCAAACAGCTCAGCGGCTTCAGTCCGCACCCGTGCCAGTACCTCCGGGTGCAGGTGCAGCGCATACAACGCAAAAGCAATCGTGTTCGAGGCCGTATCCAAGCCAGCGATGTAGGGTCCCAACGCCATCGGGATCAGATCGTCCTCCACCAGGATCTCGCCGCGCGCCACGGCCGCCAGCGCATCATCCACCAGATTCGGTTCGCGATCGATCGGCGGGTTGCGCCGGTGCTGCTCGATAATCTTTTGGCCCAATTCATGGGAGCGCGCCTTGGCGCGTCGATAGGCCGGCAAATGCAGCAAAAAACCCGGGCGCTGACGCGTCACTCGCACCAACAGCGCGGTGCGCACAAACGTCCGGATGTCGGCCACGTAATCGCCGGGGCCGCGCCCCACCGTAATCGTACCCAATTGCTCGGTGACCATATCCTGAATGGAACTCAGCACTGAGCGGCTAGTACCCACCGACCAGCCCGCCAGCGTCTGTTGGGTTAAGGCCACGACTTCGGGGAAATGCGCCTCGACGACCGACTTCCCGTAACCGGCTTTTTCCAGCTGCCGCAGCCGCGCATGCACTTCTCCGTCCGTGCTGATCAACGTCGTCTTCGCCCCCAGCTCTTCGTCCATGCCCTCCCAGAATTCCTTGGAACGAAAGTGATCGTTGCCTTCGCGCGCAAAGAAAAGATTGGCTTCCGGTCCGGCGATGGCGGTATACGTCTCGTTCAATACTTTGAAGCGAAAGACGGAACCCAACGTCTGATACTGTTTGACCATGAAGGCCAACACATCGTCGGCCAGATCGAGCACGTTGCCGAGCAGTGGCAAGCCGCGCACCATGGGCGGCAGCGGCGCATTGCTCGGCCCGCTGACCCACTTCATTTTGTTGGCAGTTGATGGCAATGTGACACTCACGTTTTCTCTCCTTGGCTGATTAAGTTTCGTCATGATCATGCACCGCCGCCGGCTGCAACAGCAGATCACGCCGGTCGCCCCAGCGGTGCAGGAAACGATAGAAATTGCGTTTACTCTTGCGCTCACGTTCATCGGGCGGTGTGTGATACCACAGGCGATGCTCATGCTCGAGGGTGCGAGCTTTGATCTCTGGCAGGACGATGTTCTTCATGCCGCGATCACTGAACCGCAGGCTGAACTCCAGATCGAGGTGGCGATAGAAGCGGAACTTCTCGTCGAACCAGCCCACCCGATCGATTTCCTCACGCCGCCAGGCGAGCAGGTAGGCCTCCACCGCATCCACCTCCGGGCCGGCGGATGATTCGAAGTTGCGCAGATCACCCGATCGGACCCCCCACCCGCCGACGAGCCCCACCTCTGGATCGCTTAACGCCTGTTCGATGGGTGTGAAGATATCGCCCGTCACCTCAATGTGATTACCCAGTATGATGACCAGGCGCCCCCGGCTGCGCAGCAAGCCTGCATTCCGACCGGCCCCCTCACCTACCCAATGATCGATCCACAAAGGATGCACGTCGGGATATTCGCGCGCCAGGCGTTCCACCACTTCCGCCGTGCCATCGCTGGAACCGTTATCGATCAGTACGATCTCGAGCGCGCGAGCGCCCTGATGAGCCACGACACTCTTGACGGCCCGCTCAATTTCATCGGCATTGTCCCACGCCAACAGGTTAACCGAAAACTCATAGGCGTCCGGCTCGTGCAACAATGATTTCACTTCGCGCACATTCGTGATCACACTCGGGCGGGTGATCGGATCCAGCGTGCCGCGATAATGAGCCCGCGAACCAGCCGGCGTATCGTGAACGCTGAAACCCTCGACTTCAAGCGAGGCGCGCAGCTTGTCGCTGGATGAGTACACGCCGTTCTTGCGGATCAAATTGCGCGCGCTGAAGCGTGTGGCGATCCCCTCCGGCACTGCGCGATGGGCGTCCAGCCAGGCTGGCAAGCCAAACCCTAACACCGCGTCAAACTTCAACAGCAAATGTTTTTTGCTGGCCGCTGATAGATTCGAGCGCAGCATGTACCAGGTTGCCGCCAGGGCAGCTGGCAAATTCACATCGTCGGCCAACGCCACCGCGAAGTTACTCACGTGCTCGGCCTCGGCCCATTCGTCACGCGCGCCGCTCGCCCGATCGATCTCCAACAACCGCTCGCGCATCCGCCCCAGGCCGCGCTGTGCGCCGCGCAAAGCGTCAAAGGTGAAGTTCAAGCGGGTGCGGTAGTGCGCCGTGGCGTACAGGTAACGCAGCGCAATCGGATCGAAGCCGCGCGCCATCAGATCGACCAGCCGATAATCGTTGCGCGTGGACTTGGCCATCTTCAGCCCGTCGACTAATAAGTGCTGGCCGTGCACCCAATAGTTGACGAAGGGGTGGCCGGTATAACCTTCACTCTGCGCAATCTCATCTTCATGATGCGGAAAGATCAGATCGACGCCGCCGGTGTGAATGTCGATCTGCTCGCCCAGATGCTTGAGCGCCATGGCGCTACATTCGATGTGCCAGCCGGGGAAACCTTCGCCCCACGGGCTGTCCCATTTCATCACGCGCCCTGGCTCAGCCACTTTCCACAAGGCGAAATCTTCGGCGGCTCGCTTGTCCGTAGCGACTTCGCCGCGCACCCCCCCCAACAATCCCTCCAATTCGTTGTGCGACAAACGCCCATAGTGCGGAAACGCCGACACATCAAAGTAGATCGTGCCCTCGACTTCGTAGGCCAACTGCTTTTCAAGCAGCCGGTGGGTGATGTCGATCATCTCCGGCACATGATCCGTCGCCCGCGGGAAGATATGCGCGGGCAGGATGTTGACCTGGGCCTCGTCTGCCAGGAACGCCTGCGTGTAAAACGCGGCGATCTCCAACGGCGTCTTGCCCTCTTTACGCGCAGCGGCGATCATCTTATCCTCGCCGCGATCGAGCAGCTCCTGCCGCATGTGACCCACGTCAGTGATATTCTTGGCGTGCTTCACTTCGTAGCCAAAATACAGCAATGTGCGGCGCACCCAATCGGCCAGCATGAAGGAGCGCAGATTGCCGATGTGAATGAAGCGATACACCGTCGGCCCGCAAGTGTATATCTTTACGCGCCCCGGCTCGATCGGTTTGAAGACGTCCTTCGTGCGCGTAAGGGTGTTGTAGAGACGAAGT
>JAUQXC010000523.1 GCA_030834825.1 Thermoflexales bacterium | reverse complement strand
TGAAAGGTGTACACTGTGCCATCAGGACTGATGTCCCACGACGAAGCCAGGTCCGGAACCAGGTTGAGCTGCGGATCGAATGACACCAGGCCGCTGAAGAGCAGTTTATCGCCGCTGCCATGGGTGGTGGCCGGATCGTATTCGCGGGGATTGGTGCTTTCGCCGCCGGCCAGCACCAGCGCTTGATCGCGCGCAATGCCATACATCCGGGGCTGTTCCAGCGTCATGCTGGTGGTAAGCGCTGTAATGTCGGCCTGCTGCTGATCAAACTCGGCCGGGATGCCGAACACGAAGATCGTGTAGGCGCGTCCGCCGTTGAGGGCCGTCGTCACACTGACTTTGAGCGAGGTGTCGTCTTCGCGTTTGGCGGTGGCGACGCTGGTCCAGGCTGCGCGGCCATCGGCCAGCCGATCGGCCTGATCGCTGACCACCTTGATGCTTTGCAATCCGCTCAGAATGGCATCCCGAACTTCTCCACCGAGTGTTTCCAGTTCTTCATTGCCCGCCGGATTGACCATCACTCCGGCAATGATGGCCCCACCGGGGCTAGCGAAGTATTGCAACAAGCCGCTGTCTTGTTCGGGCGGCATGGCCATCCAACGATCGGGGTAACGTATTTTCAAGCCGTTATCGATATCGGCGTAGACACCCTCTTCGCTTTCCTCTGGCGCTTCAAAAGGTGTGGCGGTGGGGCGCGCCGGATACGTGACCGCCGGGCGCGGCAGCGTCGATCGGGTCTGGGGTGCACCCGCCGGGACGACTGTCGCCGAGGGTTCGATTTGCGGCACGGCGATCGCCGTTGCACTCGGTTTGGCTGTCGGCGGGGGCGTTGGGGTGTTACAGCCGGCTAAAACGATCAGAATTAAGAGACTGCTTAAGATACGAGTGCGCATTACACATTCATCCTTTGCTTGCGGCGTGAAACGATCACGATGGCGACTAAAACGATCACAAGCACCACGGCAACCGCCATCGCAATGATCGGCAGGTGGTCGTTCGATTCCGTTTCGGCCACGGGTGCGGCCGCGGTGGAAGCGGATTCGTCGGCCTGCGCGATCACGATCGGGGTGGGGGTAGGTCGCTCGCGCGTGGGCGCGGGCGTCGGCCCGGTGATCGAGATCGAGGCTGGCACGAACGTGGGTACGATCGTCGGCACCAGCGTGGGCGTAGGCTTCGCCGCGCTGCCCGAGCGCGGCGGCGCGCCGAGGTCGTCCCGCCAGGCGTCTTCAAAGCCTTCAATGTCGAAGCCGTACACTTGTTGCAGCGCTTCATCGACGGTGGCGCCATCGCGCAGCGTGCGCAGAAATTCGAGAATCTTGTCTTTGCCGTATTGCTCGATGAGGAACTTGACCAGGCTGTAAGACTGCGTGTAAGAAATATCGGCTTTGGCCGGATCTTCAGAGAAGCCGCCACTCAGCGATCGGACGGGCACTAGCGTATTGTCTTGGCGGGCTTCGTCGAACTGTTTTTGAGAGGGCGCGTCAGGGCCGCCTTCGCCGTAGACGGCCAGACCTTCTTGCAGCCAGGTGGGAATGTCGCTCAGGCAGCTGAAGGTGAGTTGGCCCACCAGCACGTGCGTCAATTCGTGCGCTTGCGTGCGCTTGCCCCACTCCATTTGATCGGCCGTGATGCCGATGATGACGATGTTGTGATCGGAGTAAGCCAGGCCGCCCGTCCAGCCGGGTTCGTACAAGACGGCGTCGCGCATGTCCTGCGTGTCGCCGTAGATGTAGAGATCGATCGGCTTGTCGGTGCGCAGGCCGGTATCCTCGCCGAGTTTGTTCAGCGACTCTACCGCGGATTCGTGCAGTTCACGGCCGAAGGAGGCCTGGCCGGCATACCAGTGCAGGTTGATGTCGCCGCCTGATTCGGTTTCCCAGTCGTGCTCATCGTCCAGCCACACAATCTCTTTGCGATTGGTGACGGTTTCCTGGCCTTGATCGTCGACGAGGCGCCAGCGCCACCAGATCTTGGAGCCGGGCGGCTGCGATCCGCTTTGCTTCATCTCCCAGATCCATTCGGCTGAGACGTCCTGGCCGGGGGTGATCTCCGGGAAGGCCTTGGCGATGACGGTGCCGCACGTCCATTGATCGACGCCATATTCGAGGGTGACTTTCTCGATGGATCGATCGTTCTGGAATTTGGCCTGGAACGTCAGGCGTTCAGGAAATTCGAGATCGGGTTGATCGTTGGAGATGGTGATGGTGCCCTGCGCATAGGCGGGCAGGGCGGCCATTGGCCATGTGGCGGTCAACAGCGCGGCAACGAGCAGGAGTAACAAAAAGCGATGTCGCATCGGAATCCTTTCCGGGGAGAGTCTAAAGAAACCGGGCTTCTTCATTCTTGAAGGAATGGGCGATCATCGAGCAGGAACCCGGTTTCTGGCTGTCGAGAATGAATGAGGGGATTATACAACGAAGTGCCGCATCGGCACTGGATCAGTTGAATGGGAACAGTAGTTGAGCCATAATTCTCCTCACTTAAACGTGTGAGGTGAGCGATGTTGATGAACGAGATTCATTGTCCTGAGTGTGACATGTGTGATCTGAAAGTGCATACGACCTACACCG
>JAUQXC010000522.1 GCA_030834825.1 Thermoflexales bacterium | reverse complement strand
ATAAATTCGGCTGATTTTAAGCCCGATTGATCGGGCGTTACCCTGAAGCCCGGCGACTTCATCGTCGGGTGTGATGCGCTCTACCAACATTCCACAGAATTTACTGGACTGCACTTATGATGCAGTAGCGCAGGCCGACGCTGGCGCGCACAGGGTTAGTTGGATTATAAGGAGATGCGGTGTGGTGTACTCAACGCGGAGGGCACGCTCGACACACTGCTGCCCTACGATTGGGCGCGGATTCTTATTCTGCTAATCGCGCTTTACCATTGCCGCATCCCCAGGAGAAGAACCAGGGCGAGGATGCCGCTTAGCAGCAGGAGGAACATGACGCCGGTGAGGATCAGAAACGCTCGATTGTTCTCGCTGCCTGCTCCCGGTTCGTCGTCAAGCATAGGCCCCCGTTCGGACTGAATCTGTTGTAGGCGCCAATAGGCATCCGATAGTTCTTTGGGTTTGGCCGTGTAGAGTTCGGTGTAGCCGCAAGCGCCGCAGATCCAGGCGACGATGGGATGATCGTGGTGTTTGATGCGCCAGGTCCCGGCCCTTTCACGCAGCCGCACAATCAGACGATAATCTGAGCCGCCTTCGGAGCTGACGATTTTTTGTTTAGGGAGGATGTCGGATGAACCACACTTGGGGCATTCGATGTAATTAGGCATGGTTAGAACTCGCTAGAGTGACGTGCTTATCGCTGTTGCGTTATGCGGACGATGGCTAGATCTTCCTGCCGGTTGCGAACTGTTGCCAATCATCGTCCTCGCGCGGGACATTACTGGGTTGGTGCTGATACAGTCCATCTGCGCGATAGGTCAAGACGTAGTCCTTTGCATCGTAGAACATCCACTGCTCGCTGTCTAAATCATATGGCCTAGTTTCCAGGCGGCTTCCCAGATCGAAGTGAAAAACTGAGCGGCCTCGGCGAGGATCGACACTTACCTGAATGAGTTTCTGCCCGCCGAGTTCCTGAGCCGCTCGAATAATCCGCCGTTTCGAAGTGCTTTTCAGGGCACTATCTCCAATCAGTTCTTTCCCGGTATAGAGGTGCCATTCACAACAGTAGATCCAGAGGTGCCAATCACCATGAGGATACACCAGCCGCCGCATCGAAGGTTTCTTGCTTCGAGATGAGCGCGTCCGAGATTTATGCGGTTCGTGGACGACTAAGTGAGGTTGTCCGAATTCCATAGTCAAAAAGGAACCAATCCCGGGTTGCACGTTCCAACAGGGCAGTCCATACACCGGTCGAAATACTTGATCAATGATGTCGCTGTGTCGTTCCATCTGTTGCCTTTGTTTGAAGGACTCTGTTTTTGCCCACACGGCCCATCGCCTTCGACGTTGGCCGTGCGTCACCGACCTAAGCGACCGTCGTTTCACTCGATACTCAATTCGTGTGTGATGTTAAAACATCACGCTTGTTTTTGACGGTCCTTAGCGATTTCAAATACTTCTGCGCGACAGCAGTAATCGCCTTCAATAGTTCATTACACGCCGTATCAAGTTGTCGATATTGCAAATCGAGTGAGTGAATCAGATCTTGCCTCGACGCTTCTGACTGTGTGATCGCCACGATATTCTCAGCAATGGTAGTGCCAAATTGTTCACGTGATTTTTCAAGAGTCTCAACAGCCGGTAATAGCTCTGGCAAATAAAATCCTACTAGCATGAGCAACCGGTCAATGTCCACCATACTTTCACTTTGCTCTGTCTTGTTGGCCAAAAGAAGCATTCTGATGTTTGAGTATGATCTTCTGTACGATAATCGAATTGACCTAGCCACTTCATGGGTCTCTTCAAGTTTTTCAAGAAAATGGCGCGTTTTTCGGTCCGTTCCTCGTTACCTAGCTTTATGGTGGCGGCCACAAAACTAATAAGGCCAGCAACTATGGCACCTGTAAAAGCAGCGAGCACTGGAATCCATTCGTTCATGTTTTGCTCCGATTTTTGCCTGTCTGCGGAAATGTTCAACGACTCGTTAACATGCAGCTGATATTGACCCGAACGACAACCACCTACGATTGCCAGTATAAAGCGAAGCACTTCACGGGTCAACCATTGTGGTGTCACGTGTCTGACCTATCACATCTTCTTCCGGCAAAATAAAAGAGGCGACTCGATCGAGCCGCCTCACTTGAGTCACGTGCCTCAGTGAATCGTAATCTCCATATTCCCCGTCCATCCCAGCACCTCCGCCTCATACATCGCGTACGATTGCCGCGACAGCACTCTAAACGTGCCTGCCGGCGTGGCGTGCGCCTGATAGGTGTGCATCAAGTCATGGTGTCAAATTACTTGTCCACGGAAACAACATATACGTCATGTCCGGTAATGAATGCCAGGAGATTCCCTCCAGGTGACCACCGAATGTGGATTATATCTAGCAACCCAGTGGTGGTCTCTGGCGCGTTTGGCGTCAGTTGTTCCATTTTGCCTGTGGATAAGTCACGAACCTGCCATAGGCTACCGCCGTCTGCTATCAAGACTAATCCGTCACCTGGTGGCCTCCAGAGTACGTCAAGTGCGGAAGAGGCAAGTGGCAGCTCGGTGGTCATATGTGTCATCACATCCAGCACGACCAGTGTTGTCCCATCCTCCGTCAAAAAGGCCAAGCGCTTACCTTGGGGATCCCAGACTGGTGCCGTGATTGAGCTGTGTGTCATGGAGAAGAGATCCCCGCTCGCGACTGAGAACAGCGCGTATTGATCGGGCCAGCGCTCGCCACTACGATACCACCTGTCTGGGCCTAAAGCATGCAAGGATACATGTTGCCCTAGCACAACAATGCGACTATCAGGTGACCAGGAATAAAACTCCCACTTGGCTGGCGCTGTTCTGGTGACGGAAGTGCTCATATCAATCAAATAGGATGATTGTTCAAGCCTCGATGTTTCTTGGCAATCCACCCACAGATGCTTTCCATCGGGCGCGATGTGTGCGGCGTAACATGATTCACTCGAAGGCAGGCCCGCCCGGTCGCCTACATTGACGTAGAATTGGTGGGTTGGATCAATGAGAGCTATGATGCCAGGCCGATCACGATCAGCGGAAAGACCGTGGTCACTCATGACTTGGGTATCACTCAACACCCAATGAAAATCGGGCAGTGGTCCCTCTCCATCCACAAAACGCAGACCTGAGCTTACACATGTATCCGTGTTCAAAGTGGCATCGGCTACAGCAAACTCTATCCCCCCGCAATAGCCAAATAAACGAATTTCGTCGCGTGACCAAGCTGGATTCAGCATCCCCACCTTGCTTTGCCTCATAAACTTCATGGTCTTACCGGTTTCCAGATCGTGCCAGCCGAATCGCTCCAATAGCCGCCATCCGCTCGGCGAGAGATACAGCGGGCTTGCACCAGCGAAGCGCTGAGTAATATTCCCCTGCAGGTCATATAGGAGAACCTCTTGGCCTTGACTTGATATCAATCGTTTCAGACTGTTTGACCAAAGCGCGAGGTTCTGATCAAGGTAGCCGGAGCCATCCGTCGCTGGCATCCAGGTCCTGCCGTTGTTTAAGTTCATCACCATCGGCAGGACCATAGGCCCCATTTCCTCACAGATTGTCGGATAGAGCAGCAAGTGAGTATTATCCAGCCAGCGATAGGATGCTATGCCCTGGGACCAACCAGCGATTTGCCTGAGAGGACGCCCCTTCGCGCCTTTGGTAGATTGAAGTGTGATAGCCGCCGTCAATTGACGAAGAAGTTCAGCCTCTCGAGGATCTTTCGTGGATGTTGGCACTATGTGAGGCGAAGAGGCGCGCTCAGAGTGGATCACGGTTGGCCAAGGAGTTGGCGAGGTAGTCAGCGCATTCACTTGTGTTGGTGGCGTAGTCGGCGTGCGTGATAGTGATGGAGTAATAGATGGCGTTCGCGTCGGTACATAGGAAGGAGTCCGTGTTGGCGATGCAAGCATCAATGTGGATGTAGAAGCTTGAGGCGGCTTGATCGGGCCACATCCGGCGACCAAACATCCGAATGCAACCAAACTAAGGATGAACCAAATGTGCGACTTGCTCATTATCTTCCTTTGCGTAAGGGCAGCGCGTGATGGATCTTTTCACGCGTTGCCTCTTGCCTTCGATCTCCTGATTGATTTACACCCCGGAGTCGAGGCTTCAGCCGGACTCCGCCTAAAGGCTCGAGTCCAGAACAACGTAACTCCAAACGGGATCCGCTTAGTGAATCGTAATCTCCATGTTCCCCGTCCGCCCCATCACCTCTGGATCGTACATCGCGTACGATTGCAGCGGCAGCACCCGGAACGTGCCCGCCGTCGTGGCGCGCGCCTGATAGGTGTAGGTCAGCGTTTCGTCCCACGGCATCCACGTCGAGAACAGCACCACGCGATCGTCGCGCAGTTCCTTGTTGCTCCACACCCAATCGTAGCGGTTGTAGTGCTTCTGCGGCTGCGGACCTTTAGCCGTGGTCGCGAGCTTTGGATCGATCGCTTCCAGTCCGGCGGGCAGCGCATCTTCCACGATGACGTAGTTGGTGTGCTGATCGTACTTTACCGTGAGCGTGACGGTGACGACATCGCCAACCGCGAGATCATTCAGTGATTTGCCCTTGGGCAGAGTGTATTCTCGTTTCACGCGCACGCCCCGATCGGTGATCGCTTTGATGCCGTCCGAGCGATAGTGCCGCAGCGTGACGCTGGCGCGCAGCGGTGCGCCCGGCCCGGCGTTGCGCGTGATCTTCACGACGGGATCGCCTGCGTCGAGATCGCCGATGGGGATGCGCCACAGGCCGTGTTTGCCCAGCGTCTGCGGCGTCACTTCCACCGTGGCGATCTCCTGGCCGTTCACGCGTACCTGATAGGTATAATTGCCTTCGCGCTCGAACGTCGAAGTGAGATACTCGGTTAACGCCGACAGGCTCATGCTGGTTTCCTGCGTCGTCTGCCAGTGACCGTCGCGGCGCTGTGCCAATAGCCAGCGCACGGCGGGATCGAGTTTGGGATCGTCAGCGGCCAGCCGCGTCAGCGCTTCGATCACGATCGCTGTGGTGCGCGCGTTGGTGCTCATGCCATAGTAGTCCTTCGCACGATCCTGCCAGAATACCGATCGGCCCTTGGTCTGAGCGGCCTCGCTCAACTCCTGCAACAACGTCTCTACGCGTGAATCGATCTGATCGCCGTTCGTGCGATACAGGGCCAGCGCCAAAAATGCCTTGCCGTAGTGATCGAGTTTAGTGCGTTGTTCGTACAGGCGGCCGTTCAAGCCGGGATCGCCTTCGCCCAACTCGGCCAGCACGTACAACGCAAAGGCCCGCACATTGACGCCGCTCGAGACGAACTGCGCACCGTGCACATCGCCGATGGGCGCATCAAGCGGCTGGCTGCGCAGCCAGTCCGACAGATAGCGTGTGGCCTCCTCGCGCACCTGCTGATCGATCGCGCGTCCGCCCCGTTCCATTTGATGCAGGCCGTACAACACGTAGGCGGTGATCGACGGATTGCTGGCATCGTCCTTCCACCAACCCCAGCCGCCATCGGTGTGTTGATACCCGTAGAGCCGCTGCAAGCCTTCACTGATCATCGCGTTGAGTTCATTGTGGAAGCCGGGCCGCAGCTCCAGGCTGAGTTCGGTGAGCAGACGCATGACGACGACATCGGGCAGGAAACGGCTCATCGTCTGTTCGACGCAGCCATAGGGGAAACCGACGAGGTGTTCCAATCCCCGATCGATGCTGGCCGCGATGGACGGTTCAACTTCGATCACCAGTTCGTCGAACTGCCGATCGACAGCGGTGGGCAGCTCGATCGTGATCGCCTGCGTGGCACTGATTGGGATGTATTCAGCATACGCCATATCATCAAAGTAGGCATTGACGGGCAGCACAAGTTTCACAGCATCGCCGCGTCCATCAGCGGTGATCGCCTTCAGCGTGATCGTCTCGGATATGGTGCGCGGTACGCTGACGTTCCAAGACACTGGCGCAGAACCATTCGGGCCAATCACCACCGATTGTGCTTCACCACATGTCACCTGCATCTTGCTTCCTGCCTCTCGCGAAGCGCCCCCGTGGGGTTGCATCGTGCATCCTGCTTTGATCGTCTCTGTCAACAGCGTGTAGTTGTGCACGATCGCGCCGATTTGCGCCTGATCGCCGATGGTGAAGAAGCGCGGCAGCACCGGGCGTAATAAAATATCTTGCGTGGCAATCACATCGACTTCGTTTTGACCCAACCGTGTGTCCGCGCTGACGGCCTTAGCCCGCATGCGCCATGTCGTGAGGTTATCGGGCAGGGGCACGTTGACGGTCGTTTCGCCGGTCGGCCCGGTGCGCACCGCCGCGCGCCAGAAAGCCGTATCGGCAAACAGTTCGCGCGTCGCCACTTCGCCGCCGCCACCGCCGCCCTTCGCTTTCTTATCGAGGATCGACGTGAGCCGATCGACGCTGGTGATCAACGTGAGGCTGTTGTGCACGCCCAGGCCGCGCTGGCGATAGAAGGCCGCGAGGATGTCGCGATCGGCGTCGCCGACTAACGCCAACACTGCGGCGTCGATCAGACTGAGCGAGACTTCGGCATCGACCGGGCGACCCAGGTAATCCGTCACGCGCACTTTGTAGATCGCGGTATCGCGCGGCGCATACTTGGTCCGATCGGGGATCAGCTCGACGTTGAGTGTCTGCTGCGTCAGTTCGACGTTGAGCGCCACGTAACCGATCTTGAAATCGGCCGCCGGAAAATCGGGGGCCTGCCCTTTGAGCAGGATCACACTGACGAACGCATTCGGCGCGTAATCGGCGTGAATGGGCACGTCGATCAGGGCGCTGGTGCCGCGCACCGGCTGTGTCCAGTAGCGCAGCACACCGCCGCGCTCGAGGCTGATCAACGCGGTGCTGTCGGCGAACGGCGCGGTGATCAGCAGGTGCGCGGTCTCGCCGGGCTGATAGGTGCGCTTGTCGGCGATGACGTTGACGCGATCGTCGTTTTGAATGCCCCAGTTGACGTACTCGCCCCCCCACGTCCAGAAGAACGTCGACGCGATCGTCTCTGATCTCCCTGATCCTCCCTGAGGCTCCGAGCCTCCGGGAGGGTAAACACCGCGCACCGCCACGCGATACTCGCCGCCGCGTGGTGGTGAAACGATCGCCGTCGCTTCGCCGTTCGCGCCGGTCGTGATCACCTGCGTGGAGATCAAGGTGTCGCTGTACGAACTGCGCCACTGATACGCGCCGTACTCGTCGCGCACACGCACCGACTTCCATTCACGATCGTACAACTCCACCGTCAGCGGCACGTGGGGCAGGCGCTGCTTGTCTGGGCTGGCAGTGACCACTTGCACATCGAGAAACTCTTTGGGCTTGGTCACGTACCAACGCGGGCGCACGCCCACGTACAAATTGCTCTTGTGCGCCACGGCGTAACCGCGCGCGCTGGTCACCTGATGATTTTGATCGGTGACGTCGGCCTCGAACATCATCACTTGCGGATGCTTGGTCTTGGAGAGATCGATCGGGATGGTGAAGGTGAGCGTGCCGTTGGCATCGGTCTTGCCGGAGCCGTTGGCGTACAACTGCTCACCCCGATCGGTTTCCTCGCCCCACAGCCAGTAGTATTCATCCAGATCGCTGAAGCTGTACCAGACATTGGGCAGCGAGTAGTAGTAATCGTCGCTTGCCAAACGCCATTCGACGTTCGCATTTGGCAGGGGCGCGCCGAAGTAGTAATCGGCCTGTACGGTAACGGTGATCACATCGCCATCGACAGGAGTAGTAATGGCCGGCGTCACACTCACCTTGAATTCGGGCTTGCGATATTCGGCCACGCGGAAGTTGCCGCGCGCCGTTTCTTCTTCTTCGTTATACGTAACCTGAATGCGATACATTCCCAGCGCGGCTTCGTCGGCCAGCTGCACTTCGCCGTAGAATGTGCCCATATCCGTGATCGGCACTTCTTCGCGATAGATCTCGTTGCCCTGCGCATCTTGAATGGAGACCGGCACACGATCCAGCTTGGGCAACTTATAACGCCCATCATCATCTTCACGGATCACACCCTTGAAGTAAACGCTTTGCCCCGGTCGATAGATCGGTCGATCGGAATACAGGAAGACCGTATGTGACGGCTCGCCATAGTAATAGGGCAGGCGAAAATCGCGCGTGGCGATGCCCTCGTCCCAATTGCTGGCGACGAAGCCCCAGCGGCTGACATCGTGCCCTTCATCCGTCATCACATACAACGGACGCCAACCGTAGGCGCATTCCCAGCGATCGAGGCAATGTTCGGTCTCCGTCGTGATCAAGACGCCCGCTTCATTCGTGCGCCCGTGTGTGATGACCTGCTTCTGATCGTCATACACCACCAGCGGCAAGTTAGGAATCGATCGGCCCGTGCGCAGATCGGTGGCCCACACGACGATCTGTTTGTCGCTGCGTTTCAGCGCCAGATTGATCGGCGACACGATCAACACGCGCCAATCGGATGACGTGCCCGGCGTCCCCGTGACTTCCAGCAGATATACGCCGGGCGTCAAGGCCTTGCCGTCGGGTTGTGTGATCGCGGTCGGCGCATAAGCCAACACATTCAGCGGCGCGCTCACCACCTGCGTCCAACTCAGCACGAAGGTGCTGCCCGGTTTCTTGCGATTGCGCTGCCAGTCGGGTTGAATGGTGGACAAGAACTGATTTGTCGTGATCGACGACAGCCGGTAAGTCAACCGTTGGACGTTGCGGAACTGCGTGTATTGCCGCACATTGGGCTGCGGATTGTATGTGCCGTACACGTTATTGAAGTAACCGCGCGGACCCACCAGCCACACGGTGGGATCCTGCGGCTTGGCCTGAAACACGATGCTGCGATTGCCGCTCAGGCTGCGGCCAAACTGATCGCGCGCGGTGTCGTCCAACGTGATCACATATTGTTGAGTCAGATCGATGCTGAATACGACATCCAACTGCGTCCCGTCTTTGCTCCAGTTAAAGATCGGTGGTTCGACGGGCGCCGGAGTAATGTGCAGCGCTTGTTCGACGGCACTGGTCTTCATCGGTACATTGAAGTCCAGTGTGAGGCGATCCTCGATCGTGGCGCGCCAATCCCCGTCACGTGGAGAGGAACCAATCAGTTCCGGCTGCGGCGCAATGCGGAAGGTCTGCGTCCACTCCCGATCGGATCCTAGCGGTCCCAACGGCGTCTGCACGCCCGCTGTCAGGTGAATCGTATAGCTCAGCCCATCATCCCAGCGGTTGGCCGGCGTGAAGATCAACTGGTTATCCTGCGACCAGGTGATTCGTCCCTTGACAGCGCGCCCGTCGGATCGATAAACTGCTAAACGCGCAGCGACGCTTTCGGTGATGACGGGCAGGTTGAACGTCAACACGATCGGCTCGGCCGGCCTCACCAGGTTGCCGTACGGCTGTGCCTTGGACACGGCAGGCAGTGTCGTCGTGAAGATCGACGCGGCTTCGTTCAACAAAATCTCGCCACCCGGTGCTTGCAGACCGGCGGGCACGCGCACCGTGTAGCGTGTAGCCGGGCGCAGCTCGTCTGGATCGAAACGGTACTGCTTGTTATAGGCCCACTTTCCTTGGCCACGGATGGGCGGCGTGCTGTTGAGCGGTATGACGGCCTTATCGGAAAACGGCGCATCGAAGGCGAGGTGGATGTTGCTGCCAACTGAGACATTATTTTGATCCGGCTTCGGACTGAGTGTGACATGCAGTTGGCCGGTGGTGGTAAAGGCCGCGGCAAAGGGCAGCGTCAACGTCTGCCCGTCGGTCGCACGCGCTGTCATATCGAGCGTGATCTCATAACGCGTCGCTTTGGCGAGCGGCTGCTGTGGCGTGAAGCGCACTCGCGTGGCTGGATCGTCCAACGGCGCCAGATTGTTCGGCGCTGTGAGCGGCGAATTCAGCGGCGTTGTCGCCGAGGTGACCGGCGTGTCTCTCACAAAGACCGTCATCTTCAGCGGCACGCTGGGCGTGAAATGCAGCGCCGCTGCGACCGAGTCCATATCCATCGGTTGATCGAAACGTAGTTCGATCGCCGGTGTCAACGCCACCTCGTCAACTGTGCCAGGTTTCCAGTCGACGACGCGCGGAGCGCGCGGCGCAGCGGTCAGCGGCTGGCAAGCGGCCAGTACGCTGATGAGTGCAGTCAATAAGAGAATGAAGATTAATTTGCGCATGAGACACCTCGAAAGTAATGAGTAGCGAGTAAAACGTGATGCGTAATGATGTTGCGTCCCGCCTAGCGCGCCGCCGCTTCGCGGATACGGCGTGAGCGGAGCGCTGGCGCAGCCGAGGGACGTCTTTCTGACCCTAATCGCGTCCCTCGACTCTGTTCTTATGAGATTCCGCTCGGGACGCTAAAGCAATTTCTCTGTCACCTTGTCACTGTGTCACCTTGTCATCACTCCACCGTCACCATGATCGGTTCACTTTCCCAGCGTTTGCCATCGCGATCAACGGCCACGGCCACCAAACGATGCTCTCCCGTCTTCAACGTCCACCAAGTGCGATAAGGTGCGGCGTCGAGACTGGCTTGCAGCACACCATTGACGAGAATATCCACGCGGGTCGCGCCGAGAGCGTCATTCACCAGCGTCGTGATCTCCATCTGCTGCATCTCACGCGGTACGTGAGGATCGAGGCGCAGGTGAGTGTTGGGTGTGGGTGCAGTAAGCGAGATGCAACCCCGCAGGGGTGCTTCGCGGGAAGCAGGATGCAGGATGCAGGATGAATTGTCCTGCAACTTGCTTCCTGCCTCTTGCTGCCTGCTTCTTGTTTCTTGAACGAACGCCACACCGTGCTCTCTGGCCCAGGCGCGCAATTCGGCGGGAGCCAGCCACACGAGTTGACCGTCTTGGCGCACATATTCTTGTTCAACGGATCGCAGTGGACTTTCAATCAAATACAATTCGCTGCGGCGGTAAGGACAAGCGGGGCCGGGTGTGAGGCCGTTGGTAATGCACACCTCACGGCGATCGATCCCGTCAGGCTCGACGAAAGGCTCGATCGGCAGTTGCTGCTGCGCGGCCAGCATCACATCGTGCCAGATCGGCCCGGCGCCTGCGACGCCGCTGATCGATTGCATGGGATGCCCATCGGGATTGCCCACCCACACGCCCACAACGCGCTGCGGGGTGTAGCCCATTGTCCAGTTGTCACGGTAGTTCGAGGTCGTACCGGTTTTCGCCGCCGCCGGAAACGGCAAACGTAGCGGACTGAACACACCGAATTGTTCAGCGCGCGCGTCGTTGTCGCTCAAGACATCGGTGAGCATGGAGATGGCACGCGGATCAAGCAGGATTTCTGACACCTGCACTGCATCCGCAGCGCGGTGCAAGTGTTGCTGATTGCTAATCGCTGATTGGGTACACAGAGCCGCGGGTATCTTTGCGTCCTCTGCGTTCTCTGCAGTTGGATTTAAGCTAAGACTGGTAATCTGCTTGACTACACAAGGTTGAACAGACTGGCCGCCATTGGCAAAGACACCGTAAGCGGCAGTGAGATCGAGCAGGCGCACTTCGCCGCCGCCCAGCGTGAGCGTGAGGCCATAGCGCTTGGCATCAGTCAGCGTAGTCAAGCCCATACGGCGAGCGAGTTCCAGAAAATCGCGCGTGCCGATGCGCTTCTGCAGGATCACAGCGGGCAGGTTGTACGAATTCGCCAAGGCCTGCCGTAGGCTGACCGGCCCATGAAAGAGATTGTCGTAGTTGGCGGGCAGATACGTCTCACCCGATTCGTCGCTGAAGGCTGTCGGCACGTCGTAGACCACATCACCTGGCGACCAACCACGCTCGAAGGCCAGCGCATACAAGATCGGTTTCATGGCCGAGCCGGGTTGGCGCAACGAGATCGCGGTGTTCACCGCACCATCAATCGCCGCATCGTCGTAATCGGCGCTGCCCACCATCGCCAGAATCTCGCCCGTGTGCGGATCGAGTGCGACGACGGCGGCGCTGCTCACATCGTGTTCGCGCAGTTCGGCCAGATGCCGCGTGATCGATTCTTCGGCGGCGCGCTGCAAATTGAGATCGAGCGTGGTCGTGATCGTCCATTCGCCGGAGATCAGTGCTTCGAGACCGATGGCCTCTTCGAGTTGTTGGCGCACGTAAGCGACGAAATGTGGCGCGCTCAGCGTGGAAGCCGATCGAAAGTGCAGCGGCTCCTGCGCGGCCCGATCGGCTTCGGCGGCGAGCAGATCACCGTGATCGACCATCAAGTTGAGCACCACCCGTTGGCGTTCGCGCGCGGCGACGAGATCGATCAACGGATCGTACAGAGCGGGCCGTTGCGGCAGTCCGGCCAACAGCGCGCACTGTGCCAGATCGAGGTTGTGAGCCGACGTGCCGAAGTAGGTCTGCGCCGCCGCTTCCAGCCCGTATGCCAGATTGCCGTAATAGACCTCGTTGAAGTACAACGCCAGCAGTTCGTCTTTGCTGAAGCGCTGCGTGAGCCGCACGGCCAACACCGCCTCGCGTAGCTTGCGAGTGAGTGTGCGCTCGGTTCGTTCATCGGCCGACAACAGCAGCATCCGCGCCAACTGCTGCGTGATGGTGCTGCCGCCCGAGACGATCTCGCCGGATTGCATGTTTTGCAGGGCCGCTCGGACGATACCGCGCACGTCGACGCCGGGATTCGCGTAAAACTCGGCGTCTTCCGTGGCGATGGTCGCTTGCCGGCAAGCAGCGGGAATGGCAGTGAGGGTCAGGCGGGTGCGCGCGCCTGAGCGGGGATCGATGATCTCGTAGAGCAGCTGCCCGTTCCGATCGAGGATTTTGGTGCTGCCGGTTGAAGCGCGCGTAAGGAGCGCGTCGGGTGAGGGGAGGTCAGCCGTCAGCCAGTGGAAGGCGATCGCTCCACCGAGGATCGATCCCAACAGGCCCAGCCCCAAAACGCGCCACACACGCTTCATTGTTTGATCCAGCTTCAAAGGATAGCTGGATTATAAAGAGATGAAGCGCTGCGTGCCCAACGCAGAGGGCACGCTCAATGCACTGCTGCCCTACGATTTGAAAATACTCTGATCGCTGGGGACGGTGACTGGAGCGTCTTCATGTCGGGCTACAACAAAACGAGGCAGCTCAGGTGAGTTGCCTCGTTTGTGATTCAGGGTTAGCTCTGATGTTATACGCGACTTAGAAACTCTTCCCCAGGATGTTCCAGAAGGACATGAACCAGACAAAGCCGATCGCGCCCAGGGTGACCAAGGTGTAGTAGATTCGCCCGCCCAAGCCCCAGAAACGCTGCTTCCAGGCCAGAACTGTGAAGACGATCATTCCCAGGGTCAACAAGGCCATCATGATTGAAATGCTTGGAATGAACGTCCACAAGGGCAGGTCGCCCACGTAGACACCGTAAGTGTCGAAGAGAGACGCAAATGCACCGATAAGAACCAGCAGGCTTAAGAAGCTGACAAGTCCAGCGACCAGTCGAGCTATCCGTTCTAGATTGTTGACCAATCGGGGAGTGGTGCGTTTGCGTTGGACAAAGAACGCGACCGGCAGGATGATGAGAACACTCAAAAAGAGAATAACGCACAGGCCGAGCAAGGTTAAGTTGAAGGCGAGTGTCTCGAACCATTGGTTCTTGATCAAAGCCGACTGCGGATTCGGCCCGTAGAAAGCCTGAGCGATGTTTCCAGAGCCGTCCTCGTGGAAGATAAGCACTGCCTCACCATCCACTTGATGGAAGACAAGTGGTTCGACTTCGACAAACCGTTTGGC
>JAUQXC010000041.1 GCA_030834825.1 Thermoflexales bacterium | reverse complement strand
CAGCCGGGCGGCAGTTCATTCAAGCGCGGTGGATAACCGGGAATGGATACCAGCTGAGCGGAGGGCCGGTTGAGATCGGGGAACGCTTCGAGCAGGCGCTGTGTGTAGGGATGCTGCGGCGCGTTGTACACCACATCGATCGGTCCGTATTCCGCCACCTGGCCCCCGTACATCACCACCACGGTTTCGCACATCTCGGCCACCACGCCCAGATCGTGCGTGACCAGCACGATGGACAAGCCCAATTCGCGCTGAATCTTTTCGAGTAGTTCCAGAATCTGCGCCTGAATCATCACGTCCAGCGCCGTCGTCGGCTCGTCGGCGAACAAGAGGCGCGGACGGCATGCCAGAGCCATGGCGATCATCGCGCGCTGGCGCATACCGCCGGAATATTGATGCGGATACTGCTCCTTGCGCGATTTGGCAATGCCCACCAGATCGAGCAGCTCGATCACGCGTCGATCGGTGGCCTCATGCCCGATCGGCTCGTGCAGCAAGATCGCTTCGGCGATCTGATCGCCCACCGTGCGCACCGGGTTGAGCGCATTCATCGCGCCCTGGAAGACCATCGCCATTTCTTTCCAGCGATACTGCCGCATCTGCCGTTCGGTGATACGCAGCAGATCGATGCCGTCGAACAGCACCTCGCCCGAGGTGATGCGCCCCGCCGCCGGGAGCAGCCGCATAAGTGAGAGCATAGTCGTGGTCTTGCCGCAGCCCGACTCGCCGACGAGGCCCAGCGTCTGGCCGGGATACACGTCGAAGGAGACATCTTCCACTGCGCGCGCAGGTGCACTCTCGGCGCTGACGAACTCCACTGTCAAGTGCCGCACATGCAACAGAGGTTCGGTGGGGTTGGCAGAGCGATCGATCATCTTATTTTTTGATCCACGAATCTTCACGAAGCATCACGAACATAGAAACCAGGTTTCTAGTAATAGTCACTAGCGGCTGATGGCAACGATCTTCGTATCGCCTTCCAGGTGATGTGACTTCAGGCGCGGGTTAAAAATCTCCTCCAGCACGTTGCCCAGCAACACGCAGCCCAGCACCGTCCACACAATCGCCAGACCGGGCGGTAGATAGACCCACCACGCGCCCACGGAAATGGCGTTCCGCTCGAAGGCGAAGTGTAGCATGGTGCCCCACGACGGTTGTGACGGATCGCCCAGCCCCAAAAACGCGAGGCCGGATTCGACCAGGATGGCAACTGAGATGACGAGTACCGTGTTGGCCGTCATCAGCGGCAGCACCAACGGCAGAATGTGCTTGCGCATGATGTGGCCGTTGCCCGCGCCGATGGCCCGCGCTCGCGCCACGAACTGCCGTTCTTTCACCGTCAACACCTGCGATCGGATCAAGCGTGCCGTCGTCGTCCAGTACAACAAGCCAATCACGGCAATCAACACGGCGATGGTGGAGATGCCCAAATTCAACTGGCGGATCATGGCGATGAGGATAATGGTCAGCGGCAGATCGGGCACAACCAAAAACACATCGGTGGTGCGCATCAACACCGTATCGACCTTGCCGCCGTAGAAGCCGGCCAATGTGCCCAACGTGCTGCCGATGAACACGGAAATGAATCCCGCGACAAAACCCACCAGCAGCGAAATCCGCGCACCGTAGACGAGCAGCGTCCAGACATCGTGTCCGGCATCATCCGTGCCCAACGGCGGATGCACTGACGGTGGCGCATAAATCAGGGGGCGCTTAGCCGCATCGCGAATAATGTCCGTCGGTTCGTATGGCGTTAGCAACGGCGCCAACAGCGCCAACAGCAGCATGGTGATCAGCAGAAACGCGCCGACCAGCCCCATACGGCTGTGGCGAAAGACTTTCCAGAAGTTGCTGAAACTGCGCTGTAACTTACTCATTACTTGTTATTGCCAAGCATCCCTGGGGACTCGTTACGCATCACGTTTTACGCCTTAGACCTGCTTCACTCTTGGATCGAGATATGTATACAAAATATCCGCCAGCATATTGGCGACGATGACGGCCAGGGCCAACAGCATGAAAGCGCCTTGCAATAGCGGAAAGTCCTGCTTGGTCAATGCCTCTTGAAACAACTTCCCCAGGCCGTCGTAGGAAAACACCGTCTCAATGTAAATGACGCCGGAAACCGTAAAGCCCAGGTTCAAGGCGATCAACGTGACGATCGGCAGCATGGCGTTCTTCAGCGCATGTTTGCGCATAATCTGCCAATGGCTCAGGCCCTTGGCCTTGGCGGTCAGGATGTAGTCTTCGCTCAGTACTTCCAGGATGGACGAGCGCATGATCAACATGTATTCGCCCATATAGACCAGCGTAAACGTCAAGGTTGGCAGGATCAGGTGACGCGCGACATCGGGTAAGTTCTCGAAGAACGGTTTATTGACGTTTTTGGGATCGATCATGCCGCCGGTGGGCAGTCCCAACAGCGCGCTGCCCAGCGCCAGCAGCATGATGCCCAGCCAGAAGGTCGGCACGGCCCACATGATCAATGAAAAGGTCAAGGCCGAAATATCGATCTTGGTCTTGCGCTTCCAGCCGGACAGCAGGCCCAAGGTGACACCCAGAATGATCGCGAAGAACTGGCCCAGGGTCACCAGCAGCAGCGTGTTGCCCAACTTCGCGACCAGCACCTGAGTCACGGGTCGGCGCAGCGACCACGACACACCCAGATTGCCCTGCAGATATTGCCCTAACGTATCGAAGTACTGATCGGGGAAAACCAGTTTATTCAGCCCGAACTGTTCATACAGCGCTTGTCGCGCCTCTTTGGAAATGGGCACGTTGCGCCCGATCACAGCGCGAACCGGATCGCCGGGCAACACGCGGAAGAGGAAGAAGTTGATCGTGAAGACGATCGCCAGCGTGAGGATGGCGAAGACAATTTTGCGGAAGATATAGTCGCGGCGGTTCATGAGAATAACGCGCCCCTCTCCCAGGGGACAGGAGAGGGGCCTAACGTGAACGTTATGGAACTGGTTCGGCCTGCAGGATCGACTTTTGTGACTCGATCCCTAACGGCGATTCGATGAAGCCCTTGAAGCGATCACTGCGGTACGCCTGCAGGATGTCTTCGTACCAAGTGACGATGTAGGGTCGATCGTTAAAGACCATTTCCTGCATCTTCTTGATCATCTTCTGCCGTTCAGTCTTGTCGATCGCCAACTGCTGATCCCGGTAGAGCTGATCGTATTCAGGATTGGAATAGCCGCTATCGCCCCAGCCGCCCTCGACAAATTGCTCGGTGGTCATCACACTAAGAATGAAATCAGGATCAGGATCGGGTCCCCAGCCCCACAGCACCAGATCATAGTCGCCCACCGGAGTGATAGCCGCCGTCAAGGCGTCGGGGTCGGTGGATTGGGGGGTGGTCTTAATGCCAACCTCTTTGAACCAGGCTGAGATGAGATCCGCCGCGCGCGGATACAAGGGGTTGTCCGACGGGAATTGCAGCCGGAATTCAAGCTTCACATTATCTTTGGCCCGTACCCCATCTGACCCCTTTTTATAACCGGCGTCTTCCAGAATTTGATTGGCCTTGGTCAGATCAAATTCGACATCTTTGATGTCGCTGTTGTACCAGAAACCACCGCCCAGGATAGGCGGAACGATGGTGACCCCCGGTTTGCCCAGACCTTGCAAGACCACATCCACTAGATCGTTCTTATTAATCGCATGGGCCATGGCCAGGCGTACCTGCGGATCGGTCAGGGCCGAATTGCGCGTAGGGGGCGGGTCGTGATCCTCGGGCACCGAGTTGATGATCATCTCGCTGAAATAGCGGCCTGGCGTCTGCACCGCTTTGACGTTCGCAAAACCTTTCACCGTACTGAATGCGCTCTGCGGCACCTCAGTGACCAGATCGATATCGCCGACCTTCAACGCCTGCACCAAGGCATCGGCATTATCGAAGGTCTGGAAAATGATCTGATCGATCTTGGAGGCGCCGTCAAAATAATCGGGGTTGGCCTCCAGGATCAAGATGCCTTTGTCTTTATCAAATTGCGTCAGTTTGAACGGGCCGGTTCCGATCGCTTGATCATTAGCGAAGTTCTGCAGATCTTCAGGCGTCTTGAACTGCTCGAAGTCTTTGCGCGGCAGCGTGTACAAAAACGACAGCCGGTATTCCATGTTGCCGATGGGGTTCTCCAAAGCAATCTGCACCGTTTTGTCGTCGGGGGCGGTCACTTCCTTGAATCCGGCCACGTAATTGGAGAGGGCCGCCCAACCTTCTGGATCTTTGATGACCGCGTTGATGGCCCATGCGACATCGTCGGCCGTAACCGGCGTGCCGGCATGCCACTTGATGTTGTCCTTCAAAGTGAAAGTCCAGGTTAAACCATCTTCCGCCGCTTTCCACTCCTTGGCCAGCGCTCCCACATACTTGCCCGTGGGGTCCTCCGTTACCAACGGATTGAGAATCAAGTCAAAGATGAGATACGACTCGGTGAGGAACGCATAGGCCGGATTCAGCGTATCGGGTTTACCCAGCCAGCCAATGCGCAGAATCACTGGCTCTGTCTTGGCGGGCAGTTCAGTCGGGTTAGGTTGGCCTGCTCCGGTGGGTTGTGCCGAAGCCGGGGTAGGCGCAGCCCCACCACCACAGGCCGCCAGAATCAGTGCCAGAACGACACAGCACGCTAGAAAAGCAAACGAGGGACGCACGGCTTGACGTGTGTAAAACATGTTCTCCTCCTTAAAAATAGTTAAGAACAGTTTGACCGGCAGCGTACGGCGTTTGGGCGGGGAAAACCGATCGGGTAGTGAAATCCCAACGGTTGTTGGCGATCATTATAGCATCGGCACTTGATTAGTCAATGAATGCGGAAATACCAACCAATTCCCAATCTATCTCAAACGCACAAAATGCCGATTTTCGTTAAGATGGTTACAACCGATTTTATTTTTGGCAAGGAGTTGATCATGGAGAAACCGTTAACGACTGGAGAAATCGCGCGCATCTGCCAGGTGAGCCAGGCCACCGTCTTGAACTGGATTCGCGATCGGGGGCTGACTGCCTTCGCCACACCCGGCGGGCACTATCGCGTGTTCCCCTCGGAACTGCGCGAATTTGCTGCGCGTTACCAGATGCCGATTGAGCTGCCCTCAGCCAACGGCAATCATGACCGCCATAGTTAATGAGCAAGATTTTGATCGTCGAAGATAATGCCCTGAATCGTGCGCTGCTGCTGGCCGTGTTAAAAACCCAGGGCTTTGAAATCTTGAGCGCCGAAAACGGCCTGCAGGGTCTGGAGCTGGCACGGCGCGAACTGCCTGATTTGATCTTGATGGACGTGATGCTGCCGGGGTTGAATGGCTACGAAGCCACGCGTCGCTTGAAGGCCGAACTGCTCACCCGGCATATTCCCATCATCGCGGTTACGGCCAACGCAGCACCCGCCGAGCGCGAGCGGGCGCTGGATGCCGGTTGCGACGGCTACATTGCTAAACCCATCGACACCCGTACCTTGCCGGGTCAGGTACGATTATTCTTAAGGTGAATTCAGATCCTGAGTGCTAATATCCGCATGTCCCTACGTTGGAAAGCTCTGCTGCTCACGGCCTTGACGCTGGTGAGCCTGATGTTGATCCTGGCGCTGGTCTCAGCTGCCATCTGGACCGACAGTGCCACCCACCTGGAACAACGCGACCTCCAACAAAATCTAACCCGCGTCACCACCGCGCTGTCCGGCGAGCTGGCCGATCTCGATCGCTTTGCAGGCGATTGGGCCGGCTGGGACGACACCTACGCATTTGTGGCCGATCGCAATCAATCTTACATTGACTCCAATCTGATCGATGCCACCTTCCTCAAAGATAAGTTCAATGTAATTCTGTATGTCGATGTGTCGGGGCAGGTGGTCTACAGCAAAACGTTCGATCTCGCACAACAGAAGACGATCCCCGCTTCACGACAGTGGAGCGCGTACTTGCCCAACCTGACCAACCACCCCACGATCGACAGCGCCATCAGCAGCTTCGTCGTCCTGGATAACAGACTCGTGCTGGTGGTGGCACGCCCCATTCTGACCAGTGACTATCAGGGTCCAATCCGTGGAACATTAATCATGGGGCGCGACTTCACGGACAAGCGGCTCACTCAACTAGAACAGGTGACCGGGCTGGAGCTGGCTGTGCATCACCCGCACGATCCACAGCTGCCCGCCGATTTTCAGCAGGCCTATCAGGCTCTGCTCAACACGCAAAGCGTCGGCCACGCTGCCAGTCTGTCCCCCACTTATAGTCGTCCGCTCGACGACTACACGATCGCGGGGTACATCTTGTTGCCAGATGTCCGGGGCGAGCCGGTGCTCTTGTTGCGAGCTGCCTCGGTTCGCACGGCTTACCAGAATGCCCAGGCCGCCATTCGCATCCTGCTAATCTATTTGCTGCTGCTCGGCTTCGTCTTTGGCGCATTAACCTTAGCCTTAATTGATCGCTTGCTCCTGCGCCGCCTGTCTCGCCTGGAAACGGGCGTTGGCCAGATTGCCGCGCGCAGTGATTTTTCTGCCCGTGTGCCGCAAGCCGGACAAGATGAGCTAGCCAATCTGGCGCGCTCCATCAATGGCATGCTCGACGCTCTGGAGCACACGCAACAGGAAAACCTGCACTTATACGAGGCTACCCGCCGCCAGCTCGGTGAGTTATCCCTGTTGCATACTGCGGCGCTTGCGACAGCGCGCAGCGTCTCGCTGGATGCCGCACTACAAGAGATTGCCCTGTCCGCCTTCTACGCTTTTAATGCGATCAACGCCATGGTCATCTTGTGCGCGCCGAGCTGCACCGAACTCGAAATACGCGCCAGTGTCGGCGTTTCAACGGAAGTACTCGCCACGCGCCGCTTAAAAAAAGGCGAAGGCATTATCGGCTGGGTGGCTGAGACTGGCCTGGCGGCGCTCGTCAACGACGTGAGCGTCAATCCCTATTACTACCAGGCGGATGTCCGCACGCGCGCCGAGTTGTGCGCCCCGCTTAATGTGGGTGAACGAGTCATAGGCATGATCAACGTCGAAAGCGATCAGGTCAATGCTTTCACGACCGCCGATCTGCAGCTGCTGCAAACACTGACGCACAGCCTGAGCACGATCATCGAAAACCTGCGCCTGCTGGAAGAACTGCGCGCGGCCAACGAACAGCTGACTGAGGTCGATCGGTTGAAGAACCGCTTTGTCGCCAATATGAGCCACGAGCTGCGTACCCCGCTCAATGCCATTCTGGGTTTCAGCGAATTGCTGAACGACGAAGTTCCCGGCCCGCTGAACGACGAGCAGCGCGACTATGTGCAGCACATTGACACCAGCGGCCGGCATTTGTTGGCGCTGATTAACGACATTCTCGATCTCTCCAAGCTGCAGGCCAATCGCATCGAGTTGGAACGCAGCACGACGTACCTGGCCGACCTGGTGGCGGAAGCGCACACGTTGGTCTGGCCCAGCGCTCAGCGCAAACAGCAGATCATTACCATCGACGTGTCACCCGATTTGCCGAGCCTGTACATCGACCCCTTGCGCATCAAGCAGGTGTTGATCAATTTGCTGAACAATGCCTGCAAGTTCACGCCGAAAGGAGGCCATATCACGGTGCAGGCCGAATGCTGGAACGCGGATTGGCTGCGGATCAGCATCTGTGATGACGGGCTGGGCATTCCGCCGGAACGACAGGCCGAAGTCTTTGAGGATTTTTCTCAACTCGATCGGGAACAGCACGGACTGGATCGCGGCACCGGCCTG
This sequence comes from Thermoflexales bacterium, assembly GCA_030834825.1. Taxonomy (GTDB): domain Bacteria; phylum Chloroflexota; class Anaerolineae; order Fen-1058; family Fen-1058; genus Fen-1058. Next base: position 11,080 of record JAUQXC010000041.1, on the reverse strand, counting down.
GGGCTGGCCATTGCGCGGCGGTTGGTCGAATTGCATGGCGGACAAATCTGGATTGAAAGCGTCGGGCAACCGGGGTTGGGATCAACCTTCTACTTCACACTGCCGCTGACCGAAGTCTCCCCCGCACAGCCTCGGACGAGCACCCGACTGCTGATTATCGACGACGATCCGGCCATCATCGAACTGCTGCGATCGATTTTGCGTCCGCCCGACTATGAAGTCTCCGGCTTGACCGATCCCGCCCATATCTGGGCACGCTTGCAGCGGGACAAGCCGGATGTCATCCTGCTCGACCTGCTTATGCCCAACATCGATGGCTTTGAAATTCTCTCTGCCTTACGGCAGGGGCCACACTGTAGTGCGATTCCTGTCGTAGTGCTGACCGCCAAGTCGCTGGCCGCCGCTGAGCAGGCCGAGATCTCTCGGTTGGCGCAAGGTGTATTAACCAAAACCCAGTTGCGTCGAGAGATCCTGATCAACACCCTCCGGCGAGCCTGTCGATCGACCCTTCCCAATGGCGCTTGAATTCCTCCGCTCCAACAAAAAAGCGGCTCACTGCTGGAGCCGCTGCAAGGACTACTTCACCACATTGTCATTCGCTGTCAAACATTGAAATCGAACCGACTCCGCCATCAATGATCAGGGTCACGGCGTTATCGGCCGTGGAAAAGCGCGGCGTTTCGTAGACATCGCGTTCCACGCGTTCCAGACGTGACAGGCCGTGGAACGACCCCAGCCCGCCGTCTACTTCGGCCCGCACTTCCAGGTTGGACGGCACGTAAATCTTGATGGTGCCGACGCCGCCATTGATCCTGAATCTAAAAGTGCCCTTGTTGGGCAGATAAAGATCGCTGGTGCCAACTCCGCCGTCCAGCTCGCCGCCGGAAAGGCGCAGCTTGGTCAGATCGATACTTGACTGGCCTACACCGACGTTCAAATTGAGCTGATAGGTGACGGACGAATTCAGGCCTACATCCCACAGTTCTTCCGAAGCAGGGGAAAATCCGAAGGGAATGGAACCCCGTCCCGGCGATAACGCGATCGTGGTCTGATCGCCCAGTGTGCTCACGCTGAAATTGGGTGTATTGTAGGTGCGCAGCTGGCCCTCGATCAGGTTGCGGGAATCACTCAACGCATAGACTTTGCCGGTGCCGGCGCCAAACGATAGCTCGACGCGCGCCGTTTCAACTCCGTCGAACGGATGCGAGATATTGGTCGACTGCAAATTGCCGCCGAAGTTCAGCCCCGGCAGCGGCGGCTGCGCGATCAAGATCCAGAGCACCCCGCCGACCAGCGCCAGGCCCAGGAGCGCGCTCACAATCGCGCGCCCGCCCGTTGCACCGCCGAACAAAATCTCCAGGCCCAGCGCAATCAACAGCACCGGCCATAACTGGAACATGATGGCCCACGGATTGCCGTGAATCCACCCCAGATTGTTCAGCAACAAAATTGCGCCAACGCCGATCAGGACGATTGGCCAAAACAGACGGATACCACGTTGGTACTGCATAACTCACCTCAATTAAAAATGTTCTTCCCAGCCCTGGCCGTCAGGCGAGCAAGCGACTTGTCCTACTCGCCGGTGATCTGGTACTTCAACACCTTGCCGTTGCTCGTCACGGTATAGACAAACCCCTCGCGATCGACCGCCACCGTGCGCGGCGAGCCTTTGCTGTAATCGATGGGCAGTTTGCCGATGAAACGCCCGCTCGTGTCAAACTGATCGATCCCATCACTGTGATGAATATAGAGATGCTTCTGCCCATCCACGGTTAGCGTATCAGGATGGTCCAGCGTCCCCGGCTCATCGCCTGGTTGCCCAAACCGATCGATGAACTCGCCTTTCGCGTCATAGCTGTAAACCTGGTTGCCAAAGCTGCTGCTCAGATAAATATTTCCCAGCCCGTCGACCGCGATCCCCAGGTCCATCGCCGCGTCTTTCTTATTGACCTGGGTCACGATCTCGTCCCAGCGGGCCAGTTGTTTCCCAGCGGGGCTTAGCTTGATCACGGCATTATCACTTGCCGTGCTGTGAACGGCATACAGATTATTCTGCGCATCCACGGCCAGTGCCTGATAACGCGTATGCGGGAACTCACCCGGGAACGTTGCCAGCAGGCGGCCATCGGCAATGCTGTACTTCAAAATATCGCCTCTGCGTGAAACGTACAGATTTCCTTTTAGATCGGCCGCCAGGCCTTCGATCATCGTGTAATCATTATCATCGGGCGGCACCTGAATCAGCTGCAAGAACTTGCCGGAGGCATCGAACTGCTGCACGCGGCCATCTTGATAATCGGCCGTCCAGATGTTACCCTCCGCGTCAAGCGCTACGTAGCGCGCATCGTCCATCTGGCCTGGCCCGCTGCCCTTGGTCCCAAACTCCTGCACGATTTGCGCGAAGCCCGGCGTAGGCTCGGCCTGCGGAACATCGGAGATGGCCACCCCGCCCGGCAGGCTCGGAACCTGGACTTCTTCCAGCACGGTTTGCACACTGGTGATAGCGGACTGGCTGGCGAAGAGCGCAAAACCAATCCCTCCAATTGTAACCACCAGCACCAGCACCGTAATGATACAGCCGATACTCCGGCCAGCTCGGGTTGCTTCTGCATACTGCGGCGAACCAAAATCCACTTGCTGAATGACCACCTGTGGCTTATGCGGCCTCAACTCCGGCGGCACGGGTACGCTATTGCCACAGTATTTGCACTTCACCGAAGGCGCATCGACCACTTCCAGCGTGGCCGCACACGTGGGGCACCGGAACAGCTCCACTTCCGACGACGAATCGCGTGCATCAAATGCCATGATCTTCCTCCCCGATCTTGAGATTTGGCTGGTGTTTACTTATCCCGCTTACCGTCAATTATCTCATGAGATCAGCCAACTGGGTGAGATGATCTTCAGCCTTTGACAATCTTCCGACCTAAGCGCTGTGACGAGTGCGTCCTCTGGCTCCGCTTAGGGTCCGTAAAAGAATTACTTCCGCTCCCGCTGGATGGATACATCCGGCGGAAATGGCGGATGTACCCATCCGCCCAGAGCAAACTGGGAAGTTATATTTTTACAAACGCTTAGCTCTGATAGTCATCCCGTAACGGCGCTTCGTCAACCGCCCACTGCGGATGGTGCACGAGGCGCGACATGGTCCAGCCCGTGATCCCCCCGCCGATCAAACCACAGACTGCCCAGACCAACATCACATCGAAAAAAGTGAGCAGCCAGGGGAACAAGGCCAGTGCCGCACCCCACCCGCCGAGGTTTAATAACACCCACAGGCTGGCTCGCTCTAACCGATTGCGCAGATTGATATACTGAAACAGACCTAGCAGCAAGCCCATAATCAATCCGCTCCAGACACCCACCGCCTGATACAGTGGATAGGCGGCGCCCCAGGTGAACATGGCCACGGTCGTGTTGACGATCCACCACCACTTCACCTGCACGCGCTGCAGCATAAGCAGCAGCATCTCGATCCAGCCGATGACGATCCCACTGATGATGGCCCCGGCGATGATCATCTCGTTGGGCACGCCGCTCCCCAATCCAATCCCCAGGAAGAAGCCCAGCGCCAACCCGATCGCATTGGTCAATGCCCAAAAGATGATTAACTGCACATCGCTCAGCAACAACTTCGGTGCGGGCGGCTTCAGCACCGACTCGCTCGATTTCCACTGATAGTCACTCATGGCCTTGCTCCGGAAGCAAAAGTCTCCACCATCTTAACACAAGCTGGTGGAGACTACCTGTCAAACGGCTAACAATTGGATATGAAGCAGCCTTATACGACGATACTCACCAGCTTTCCCGTCACATACACGATCTTCTTCGGCTCTTTCCCTTCCAGATGCTTCTGTACGTTCTCAGAAGCCAGCGCCGTGGCTTTCGCCTCGGCCTCGCCGATGTCCGCCGCCACCTCGATCCGATCGCGCACCTTGCCGTTGATCTGCACCACCAGCGTGATCAGCTCTTCGGCGGCCGCCGCCGCATCGTAGGCCGGCCACGTCTGCTGGTGGATCGAGTACGGCTTACCGCGCCGCACCCACAGTTCTTCGGCGATATGCGGCGTGATGGGCGCCATGAGCTTCAACAGGGTGTCGATCGCCTCGTTCCATTCCGGTGAACCTTCGGTTGCCTCGCGCAGTTTATACAGCCCATTGGTCAGCGTCATCAGCGCTGCGATGATGGTGTTAAACTCGTAGGCTTCCAGATCGTTCGTGACCTTCTTGATCGCCTGATGCGTGATGCGGCGCAGCACTTTTGCTTCTTCTGGCGACTGACGACTGACGACTGACGCCGGTTGCGCCACATGCCACACGCGATTCAGCCAGCGCGCCACACCTTCAATATTCTCCGAGCTCCACGGCCCGCCGTCCGCCCAGCGATAACCGAACATCAAGTACGCGCGCACGGTATCCGCGCCGTGCCGGTGCACCTCCTGATCGGGATCGATGACGTTGCCCCGGCTCTTGCTCATGCGCTGGCCGTCCGGCCCCAGAATCTGGCCCTGGTTGCGCAACTGCAGCATCGGCTCGTCTTGCCTGGTGATGCCCAGATCACGCAGCGCTTTGTGGAAGAAGCGCGTGTAAATCAGGTGCATCGTCGCATGTTCCACGCCGCCCGTGTAGGCATCCACCGGCATCCAGTAGTCATACTCCTGCGGGTCGAACGGACCTTGGTCGTACTTCGGGCTGAGGTAACGCAGGTGATACCACGACGAACACATGAAGGTGTCCATCGTATCGGTGTCACGTTCGGCGGGCTGCCCGCAGATCGGGCAGGTGGTGTGCTTCCAGGTGGGATGCAGTTTCAGCGGACTCTCGCCCGTCGGCTTCCACTCCACATCTTCGGGCAGCATCACCGGCAGTTGATCATCCGGCACGGCAACCTGGCCATGCTCAGGGCAATACACGATCGGGATGGGCGAGCCCCAATAACGCTGCCGCGAGATCAGCCAATCGCGGATGCGGTAAGTCACCGCGCCTTTACCGATTCCTTGTTTTTCCAGCCACGCGATCACGTCCTTCTTCGCCGTCGAGCCCGATGTGCCTGTGAACGATCCAGAATGGATCATCGCACCATATTCGGCATGATACAGCGCATCCCGATAGAACTCGACGCCCCAGAGCATTTCCATGAGCGATCGCTTGTCGCGCACGTGGGGTTCCAGCTCTTTGCAGCGCGCCAGGATCTTGCGCTCGGCCTCCAGCGAATCCCACTCTTCGACGCTGTCGTGGAAGATGAACCGCCAGCGCGTGCCCACGATTTCATTCCAGGCGTCGGGCTGCACGTGATAGCGTGCGATCACGATGTATTCGTCAATCTTCTCCGGCGGAATCGTGATGTACAGCGAGCCGCGATCTTCCACGAACGGGATGCCCGCCGAACGCAGCGCCTCGGCAAACCCGATCGTCATGGTGCCGCCCAGCGCGAACGACTTGGTCAGCCCGTCGTTGCGATCGATCACCGGCAGGATGGGCAAGCCGAACTTCAACGCGAATTGGAAGTCGCGCTCGTCGTGCGCGGGCACGGCCATGATCGCGCCGGTGCCGTAAGTCATCAGCACGTAGTCCGCGATCCAGATCGGGATGCGCGCGCCGTTCACCGGGTTGATCGCATATGCGCCGATGAACACACCGGTCTTGTCCTTCTCTGCCGCTTCACGCTCGATCTCGGTGCGGCGGGTCACTTCGTTGACGTACTCTTCAACCTCGGTCCTGCGATCGGGCGTGACCAACTTCGCCACCAAAGGATGTTCCGGCGCCAGCACCATGAACGTCGCACCCCACAGCGTGTCCGGGCGGGTGGTGAACACCTCAAGCGGGTCTTCTTGTTCTGAATGAAAGACGACGTGCGCGCCCTCGCTTTTGCCGATCCAGTTGGTCTGCAGGGTCTTCACGCGCTCCGGCCAATCGACACCTTCGAAATTCAGCAATTCATCGGCATACTTTGTGATGCGAAAATACCACTGATCCAGATTTTTTTTGATCACCGGTGTACCGCAGCGTTCGCAATGGCGATCCTCACCCCATACCTGTTCACGCGCCAGTGTCGTATTGCAATTGGGGCACCAATCGACCGGCGACATCTTCTTGTAGGCCAACCCGTGCTTGAACAACTGCGCAAAGAACCACTCCGTCCACTGGTAGTATTCGGGATCGCACGACACGGCCTCGCGCTCCCAATCGAACATCGCGCCCATGCTGCGCAGCTGCTGCCGCATGTTGTCGATGTTGGAGTACGTCCACGTCTTGGGATGGATGCCCCGCTTGATAGCCGCGTTCTCGGCCGGCAGACCGAACGCGTCGAAACCGATGGGGAACATGACGTTGTACCCGTTCATACGCAGGTAACGGGCGCGGGCATCCGACGGCGTCATGATGTACCAATGGCCGATGTGCAGATTGCCGCTGGGATAGGGCAGCATTGTCAGGAAATAGAACTTCCGCTGGCCGTGATCAATCACGGCGCGATACAGTTGATCCTGTCCCCACTGCGCCTGCCACTTCGGCTCGATCATGCTCGGCTGATATTCAGCGACGGGCGTCGGCTCGGGCAGTGTCTTTGCGGGCGGTGCCGCTTCCACGATCGGCTGTGCTGCGACCACGGACTTCCTCGCCGCAGGCTTCTTGGCCACAGCTTTCTTCACAGTGGTCTTGGTTGCCTTCGCTTTCGCCGACGCTTTGGTCGCTGTTGTTTTAACCTTGGCGGTCGTCTTCGCCTTCGTGGCAACTTTCTTCGCGACCGTCTTGGGCTTGGCTACGGGCTTCTTCGCCTTAGCGGTGGTCTTCGCGTTTGTAGATTTCTTGGTTGTCGCCATTCTTCACTCTCCTCGAATCTTTTTAACATCAGTCATTCCGCTGCTGCGGGTTTATGCTGCTGAATAGGATCACACACCAGCCAGGCGAGCACAAAGCCTGTCACGAGAATAGCGAGAATACTGAGCGCGTTACTCAAGGCACCGAACATTAAGCCAATCATTTTCACCAGTATCCACCACGGCGCCCTGTGCACGTGCCGTCTTAAGATAATCCACTCTAGGTTGCCACCTATTGCGCCGGCAAGTGCCCCGTTGAGTAATTTTGCACCCACCTGGTCTATATTCAATAACAGGAAGAAACTGGTGGTTGCGCCCAAGATGTAGGTCAATGCCCAAAATAGAGTAATCTGTCGGTTATGAAATTGATCTGCTAATACCGCGCCCTGTAACCCACCACCAACGATCCCCACGATCAGGATGAAAGGCAGGAAGTCAACTGTGACTTGCACCGCATCAGTACTGACGGAGTTCCTTGGGAAAATGTACGGCAAAAACGGCACCAGAAAAACTATCGCCAATGTATTGGCGATAATCCACTTAAGAAAGAATCGCCAATGGATAGTGAGACGTTCTGGCATGATTGAATGCCTCCAGTAATCCTTTCGGCAACGGATGAACATCGGATAAACAGATTGAAGGATCGACTATCCGTTTATCCGTTGACTATCTGTTGCTCCGATCAAAAATCCCCCTCATCCATCTCAGGGACGAAGGGGACTCCGTGGTACCACCCTGCTTGCGCCGATCGGACTCGACGCCGCTTGTGAGCGCTCTATCGGGCGCACCCGCTGTGGGCTACTGTTGAACATTCACTCACAGTGCGTAGTCCTCAGGACACGAATCAAATCCGTGCATATCTGTGTTTATCCGTGTCCTAACAACCCGCCGGCGAGTTCGACCTGAGCGCTCCGTTACGCTGCGCGAGGCTCGCACCACATCTCCTCGCTCTCTGGCGGATGGTCTACTACTCCGGCTTGACGCACAATGTGTAAGGGCAGGTTTTGCACCTGCCCTATTCTGTGGACCTAGTGGGATTCGAACCCACGACCTTCTCAATGCCATTGAGACGCGCTCCCAACTGCGCTATAGGCCCAGGTAACGGCAATGAACCAGATTGTGCTTCTAGTGGACCTGGGGGGATTCGAACCCCCGACCTCCTCAGTGCGATTGAGGCGCGCTCCCAGCTGCGCTACAGGCCCAATGAAGCGAACGAAATTGTACCCGACTCGTTGGAGAGTGTCAAGCAATGCCAAACGGACAAAACGGACAGAGTAGAACGTAAGGGGAAAGGCCGATGGGCTATACTTACGCTATGAAAATTCAAATTAACCGTCTGACGCTCACTGCCTTCCTCGCCGTTTCCTGGCTCTTCAGTCTGAACTGGGCCATGACAGAATTCGCGGTAGCCGCCGAAAAGGCGCCCGCTGGAGCCGATCAACGCCCGCTGGTTGCTACTTCGCTAGTTGATACGGCGGCGTTCACTGTCCATCTGCCGCTGCTCCAACGCAACTACCCCATCCCTGAAGAATTTCGCGGCCTGTGGGTCACTCGTTTCGACTGGACCCGCTTCGGCGACACCGTCACCACGTCTGATCTCGATACGATTGTGGATCACGCCGCCGCGGCGCACTTCAACGCGCTGCTCTTTCAAGTGCGCGGCACCGCCGATGCGTACTACGCCTCCACGCTGGAACCATGGGCGGCGCGGCTCACCGGATCGACCACCAGAACGTTGGGGGTTGATCCCGGCTTTGATCCGCTGGCATACCTGATCACGCGCGCGCAGCAAAGCGGATTGCAAGTTCATGCTTACATCAACATCTTGCCGACGTGGTTATGCGGGCTCGGTGCGCCACCTGATAACACCACGCCGCAACAGCTGTTCTGGACCCTATCGCACTCAGCCTCAACCTGGAGCGCCTGGCGCGTCTATAGCGATCCCGTAACGCCGCAGCACCTCACTACCTGCGCCGATTATTTATGGGCGACCCCCGCGCTCTCACTCACTCGTGATCACATTACCGCTGTTGCGGCTGACATCGTGAATCGTTACGCTGTGGACGGCATCCATCTCGATTTGATTCGGTATCCGGGACCAAACTACTCGTTCGATCCGTATACGCTGCAAGCGTTCAGTGCTGCCCTGCAAATCACACCGACGTTGACCATCACCGACTGGCGGCCGGCATTCCAACGGGCGCAGATTGACGCTATCGTGCAGCAGATTTACTCAGCTACCACGGCTCTCAAGCCCGAGCTACTCGTCAGCGCCGCCGTGTGGCCCAACTACACCAGCGGCTACAACTCCTATTATCAGGATTCCAAAGGCTGGCTGGCCAGCGGCATCAGCGACGCAAACCTGCCGATGCTGTATGCGAGCGACATCGTTAACGATCTGACAGCCTGGACCACGCGCGCACAGGAATTTCTTAACGACTCCTCTGGACGCTATGTATTTCCCGGGATCAGCACCAACTACACCGATGTCACGCAGCTAACCGAGCGGATTGAGGCAGCCCGCTCGTTAGGCGCAAAAGGCGTGGCGTTGTTCTCATACGGAGCATTAAACACGTATGACTATTGGGACGAATTGGCAAACGGGCCATTCGCCATCACCGCCACCGTGCCACAACCCGCCTGGAAACCTTGAACGAAAGCAACGCTGTTTTCTCCAGGCGGGCAATAGACAACGAGCCGTGTCTATCAACCAGACACGGCTCGTTTGGGGTGTGAAGCTCGATCGGATTACGGCTTCAAGCACTCAGTGGGGGCAGATGAGCCACCCCGATAACCACACCAGGGATTGGTGGCGTTGTAGTTGCCATTAAACTGGATGGTATTGAGCAGATACCAGGTCAAAGGCCCTGTCAGCCCTTCATTCGTAGTCCAGGTGCCAGTGGCCTTAGTGCCATCGATCGTTCCCTGCACAGTACCGTTGACATACGTGCCATTGAAATTGCGTCCATCCTGGTAAATCCGCATCGGCCCATCACAGCTGGTGCAAACGACATTCCAGTCCCCTGAAAACGTGCCCACACCGCATGGCGCAGGTTCCGTCTCACCGGAACGATAACCGCACCAGCCGTTGACGCTGTTGTAATTCCCGCGCCACTTCACATTCGTGCCACCCAGCCACCAATCAAACGAACCGGATGTGCCACTGCGGGTCCATGTTCCAGACAGGCGATTGCCGTTCACTGTGCCGTTGATCTTGCCGTTGTCGGCATAGGTTCCGGTAACGACGCTTCCGCTCTGGAACAGGTTCATTGTGCCACAACCAGCCGAGCCGCAATTCGTCAGCCATTGACCGCTCCAGGGACTAGGCATGGTTGTAGCGGTAGGTTGCGGTGTCGCCGTCGCCGGCACCGGCACACTGATGACCACCGTGACGCCGCCAAACACCGATCCGTTCGTGGCCTTGAAACGCCATCCGCTCTTGTGCTCGCCGGGCGCAGTGGGCGCAACCAGATTGACTGACACATCGGTCGTGCCATTGGACGGGGTATTGTTCACCGCAACCGAGGCTGGCCCACCCATTTGCTCGCCTGTCGCAAAGATCAGTTGATAATTCTCCCAATTGCACGTGCCGTTGTTCTTCACTCGCCACGTTTTGACAAATGAAGAGCCGGGTGCCAGCACCGTTCCATCGGGAATGGTGACATCACTCAAGAATTGCTCACTCAAAATGCAGCCACCTGGACCGGAGCCAGTGGGCGTTTCTGTCGGCGGAATAGGGGTGGGAGGCGCCTTCGTGGGAGTCACCGTCGGTATCGCCGGCAAAACCGTGGACGATGCCTGCGTAGGAATCTGGGCAACTGCCTCAGTCGAGGTCGGTTCTGGTTCGGGAGTCCCCGAACCGGAAAACGTGCACGCGAATGCTGTCAACAACGTGATTGTAACGGCCAACAGACTTAGGTACCGGTGTACCATGTTATCCTCCAAAATGAAGTATTGCCGCCTACGATTATATGCGAATAGGCCAAATATCGCACGGTGCTTCCTGGCTCTCGTTTAATATAGAAGATCAATATTTCATAATTACATCAGCGAATTGCCAAGTGTCACATCGGTTTCATTATCTTTGTCACTAGGTCACAACTAAGGTTACGTGTATTATTATCACCGAAGCAACCACAACTAGTCGAACGTTGACCCTCCTGGGTCAACGCATAAGACTGAGTCTCCTCCCTTGGCTGCCGCCCCCACCACATCCCCCGCTGTGGTGGGGGCTGGCCATTTATATGGCCGAGATCGCTTTTA
>JAUQXC010000521.1 GCA_030834825.1 Thermoflexales bacterium | reverse complement strand
CTTTGCCACGTATAAGCGGGCTTCGCTCTTGCTGCGCGACGTGAAACGGCTGGTGCGTCTGATCAACGATCCAGCCCGTCCAGTACAAATCATTTTTGCGGGCAAGGCCCATCCCGCGGACGAACCCGGCAAGCGCGTGATTCAAGAATTGTATCGCTTCATCAAGGATTCGGCGCTCAGCGGCCGCATCGTCTTCCTGGAAGATTACGACATGAATGTGGCGCGGCATCTGGTGCAGGGGGTCGATGTGTGGCTCAACACGCCGCGCCGCCCGATGGAGGCCAGCGGCACCAGCGGCGAGAAGGCCGGCCTCAACGGTGTGTTGAATTTCTCGGTGCTGGACGGCTGGTGGCGTGAAGGGTATAACGGCGAGAATGGCTGGGCCATCGGCAGCGACACCGACTACGATGATCCTGAAGCGCAGGATGCCGCCGATGCCGAAGTCTTATTCGACACGCTCGAACAGTCCATCGTGCCGCTGTATTACGACATTGATTCGCGCACCGGCGTTCCCACGGGCTGGGTCCGCATGGTGAAAGAATCGATCCGCACCCTGGCGCCCATGTTCAGCACGGCACGCATGTTGAAAGAATATACCACCGAGATGTACGTGCCGGCGGCCATCGGTGAAGTCGCCCAAGTGTAACGGCGACGCGGTGTAAGAGGACAACCCGGAGGCGTGGGGCCACGGAGATCTGGCAGCAACTCTGTGACAGCGCGCCTCCGTGTTTGTTTTTCAGGTAACGACCATGCCTCCTTTACTTGCCATCGGTTCAGCAGCCCTCGACATTAAAGCGCGGCTCACCCGCACGCCGCTGCCTTCCACGGATGTCCCCGGCCAGATCACGCTTAAAGCGGGCGGCGTGGCGCGCAACATCGCCGAGAATCTGGCGCGCCTGGGTGTGCCCACTGTGTTTGCGGGAATCATGGGCGATGATCCGCCCGCGCGTTTGCTGATTGAATTGTCGCGCGCGGCGAATCTTGACGTGCATCCGCTCACCCGATCGGCTCCCGCGCCCGCTGATGTGTACCGCCTCAAGCTGCCGGCCATTCTTCCCACGGCGACGCTCAATGTGATGCTTGGCCCCGATGGCCGACAGATCGCCGGCGCGTTCAGTGGAGACCTCCTCGATGCCTTGCAGCCCGGCGACCTCGATCAACTTCAACCGATCATGGCTGCTGCACCGGCGATCATCTGCGATGGCGGCTTGCCGGCCGATGTGCTGGTGTACCTGCGTGAGAGGCTGTCTGAAGAGGTGTTCTTTTACGCCAATCCCGGATCGGTGGCGCTGGCCCCACGCCTCGTCCCCTTGCTCGATCGAATGGACTTGATCACCTGCAATCATCTTGAAGTGCAGGCCCTGACGCAGGTGAAGGTGGATAGCCCGGCCAAGCTGATCTCGTCCGCTTTGATCCTCGTGAAGCAGGGCGTGCGGCGGGCGGTGGTCACCTTCGGAGCGCGCGGCCTGGCCTATGCCGACGAGGAGCGCAGCATGTATCAACCGGCGCGGCCCGCACGACTCGTCGATGCGACCGGCGCAGGCGATGCCCTGGCGGCAGCCTTGATCGAAGCGCTGTTACGCGACGAACCGATCGGCGTCTGCCTCTCACGCGGTCTCGCCGCTGCGGCCCTCACTTGCGAAGCGGAAGACACCGTCGCGCCGTCTATGTCGCTGGAAGTCATTCAGCAACGTCTAATGTCTACCGCGAATGAACGCGAATGAACGCGAATATAGATCCTGTTGTGGAGGAGCTGCGATGACGGAGTTGCTTTTCAAAGAAGAAGTGTATGCTATCGCCGGCGCGGCTATGGCGGTGTACAACGAACTCGGTTCAGGTTTTCTCGAGGCAGTTTATCAAGAAGCGTTTGAGATTGAATTGTGCGATCGCGGCATTCCATTTGAGTCTCAGAAGGAGCTCCGTATCATTTATAAGAGCCGGCCCCTCAAAAAAACCTATACTTGCGACTTGTTGTGCTACGGCAGGATCATGGTGGAACTAAAATCCGAGGAGAAATTGATCAACAAAGATCGGGGACAGCTTCACAACTACCTCAAGGCGACCAACTTGGAGTTGGGGTTATTGTTCAACTTCGGGAGCTACGAAAGACTTGAGTGGGAACGCTGGGTGCGTTCTCAACAATTCGCGCAAATTCGCGCAGATTCGCGGAAGAAAAGTGCCTGATTACGAACTTCGTCCTGACAACTGGCACAGGTGGCCCGCCGAATTTTTCGAGCGAGAAGATCCCACGCCCGACGAGCAGTTTT
>JAUQXC010000520.1 GCA_030834825.1 Thermoflexales bacterium | reverse complement strand
TGACCTTTCACGTTTGTCTGACATCATGCGGCCCGGCACCCGAATTGGGGAGATGGATGATTCCTATCTCGTCGACGACGACTACCATTTCCTGACGGCACCGCGCAGTCCCACCGCTAACAACACATCTACCACTGACGGCGTTGAGGCCGCACTCAAGAACCCAACTGACAAAATACAAGGTGTCTACCGTAATTACGCGGAGACCGAAGTCTATGGTGTTTACCACGTCGTCCCGGAATTGGGTCGCGCCGTTCTGGCCACAGAACAGGCCACGTCTGAAGTGCTGGCGCCCGTGAACAACCAACTGCGCGGTATCCTTCTGGCAATGGGCCTGTCTGTGCTCACGGCCGCGGGCGGCGCTTATTTCATCGCGCGCCGCATCACGCGTCCGATAGATAATCTGACCGCTGTCGCCGAGAGAGTCGCCGCCGGCGATCTGAATCAAGTGGCTGCGATCGAGTATCGTGATCAGATTGGAACGTTAGCCGCCAGCTTCAACGCGATGACGGGCCGCCTGCGTGACCTGATCGACTCGCTGGAAACGCGCGTGGAAATGCGCACGGCGCAGGTCCAGGCCAGCGCCGATGTGGGCCGCGCGGTGACGTCCATCCTGGACCCACAGCAGCTCCTGCGTCAAGTGGTGCAGCTCATCACTGAACGGTTTGGGTTTTACTATGCGGCCGCCTTTACCCTTGACCCGGCCGGTGAGTGGGCTGTCTTGCAGGAAGCCGCCGGCCCGGAAAATGCCGCCTGGTTGTTGAAACAAGCGGGGCATCGCCTGGAACTCAACGGGAACTCGATGGTGGCGTCCTGTCTTCGTAATCGGCATGCCCGCATCGCACTGGATGTGGGCGCAGAAGCGGTACGGTTTGCCAATCCCCTCTTGCCCGACACACACTCGGAAGTGGCGCTGCCCTTGATCGTCGGCGATCAACTTCTAGGAGCGCTGGACGTCCAGTCGACACAGACCGCGGCCTTCGACGAGACCAGCACGGCCGTGTTGCAGAACATGGCCGACCAGATCGCGGTGGCCCTAAACAATGCCGGACAATATCGCCAGGAACGAACGCGCGCCCAACAAACAACGTATCTGCTGGAGGCCACGGTCGAGCTGACCTCGCAGAATGATACCAGCGGTCTGTACCAACGCATCATCGAATTAACCGAGGCCCTCCTCAGCGCCGACAGCGCAGCGCTATGGCTGCCGCTCGACGAAAACGAGCTGGAACTGCGGACTGCTTCAGGTTCGCTCCAGGCCTTAATTGGTCAGCGCCTCATCGTCGGTGAAGGTGTCGCCGGGCGAGTTTATGCCACCGGTCTGGCCTTACGACTGGATAACGTTCGTGTCTGGAAGGATGCGACGCTTGACTTTAATGAAGTAGCCGTGCGCGCCGTACTGGCGTCTCCTATGATCTGGCAGGGGCAGCCCATTGGCGTCTTGATGGCCGCACACACCCTGCCGGATAAGGTCTTCACGCCCGATGATGCTAACTCGTTCCAGCTCTTTGCCGCACAGACGGCCTCGGCCATCGAAAACGTGCGACTCTTGGAACGCTTGCAACAGACTCTGGAGGATTTAGGTTCAGCTAATAAGCGGCTAACCGGCGCGGCCTGGCAGAAGCGCCTGCGCGACCAGGAAATTTCATATCAGCACCTACGTCCGACATCGAGCGACCCGGCTCCCACCACGTTGAGCCTGGCCTTGCCCATCGAGCTGCGTGGCCAGTCGATCGGTCAGGTCATTGTGGAAGACGATCAGCCACAACGACAGCTCAATGCCGAAGAACGTGAACTGGTCCAAGAGGTGGCACAACGTATGGCCCTGGCCCTGGAAAGCGCGCGCTTGTTTGAGCAAACGCAATCGGCGCTGGGCGAAGCCCGCCGTCTGGCTCAACGCGAGCGGCTCATTAACCGCATCACGGCTCAATTGCGCGGCGCGGTCAGCGTGGAAGAGGTGCTGCGCATTGCCGCCGACGAAATGCGGCATTCCGTACAGGCCACGTACACCGCCGTCAACCTGACACCACCCACCGGTGGTGATGGCAAACAATAAGGAGGATGAACCATGAGGACCCAACCCCGCAATAACAGCCATGGGCGCAAATTCGTTCAGTTAGTGTTGAGTGGACTGCTGTTAGTCGCCCTGCTCGCCAGTTGCAGCAGTCCGCAGCAGCCGACGCGGCAGCTCAAGTTTAGCGTGGTGACCAGCGCGGATTCGTCCTTGTACAAGGGCGCCGCCAAATTTGCCGAACTGGTCTTGCAACGCACGCGTGGCCGAATTATTGTCACGCTCTATCCCGATGCGCAGTTAGCGGGTGGAAATCAAGTCAAAGAGCTGGAAATGTTGAGCAAGGGTCAGATCGATTTCACGTTCCACTCAAACTTGTTGTATAGCACCTTGGATAACAAATTCTCCGTTATCTCACTGCCATGGCTCTTTGATAGCTATGCTGATGTTGACAAGTTCCTGGCCGGGCCGGCAGGCAAGTTGCTCTTTGACGCCATGCCACCCTTGGGCATGGTCGGTTTGGGCTATGCGGAAAATGGCTTCCGTCAGATTACCAATTCCAAGCGCGAGATCAAGACACCGGACGATCTCCAGGGTCTGAAAATCCGCGTGCCCAACGCGCCGATGTATCTGTCGCTCTTCAAGAGCTTTGGGGCAGAGCCGGTTACGATGAGCTTTGCCGGTGTCTACAAGGCACTTGAAGAGAAGGCCGTGGACGGGCAGGAAAACCCGGTGGACCTGATCGCCTCAAGCAAATTGTACCAAGTGCAGAACTATGTCACGCTCTGGAACTATTCGTATGATGTCATGATCTTGGGCGTTAACCAGGAGCTCTTCAAGAGCCTGGATCAGGAGACCCAGGATATGCTGCGCCAGGCCGCGGTTGAAGCTTGTGCTTATGAGATTCAAGTGGCGCGTGAAGCGTTCAAAACGCGCGTGGATTTCCTCAAAAGTAAAAACATGAAGGTGACGGAATTAACGCCCGCAGAGATCGCAGCTTTTCGCAGTCTCACCGGGCCGGTCTATGAAGAATACGAACCGCTTCTCGGCTCGGAACTGATGGACCAGGTACACGCGCTCGGTCGGTAGAAAGAGCGGTAGGCAGGAGAGTGAAGCATGACCATTACGCGCAGGCTACTCGCGCCAATCTTGATCGGCATCGTGCTGTCGATTGTGGCACTGGTTTTAATCAGCGTCAACAGCCAGCAGACACTCATTGCGCAGCGGGAAGATGTCCAGTTCGCCAAGGCTGAAGCTGCGTTATATGCGCAAACGGCCGATCTCGGCCGTCTGGCTCAAGCGCTGGCCTTTAGCGTGAGTAGCCTGCCGGATGCCCAAAGCGCCTTTGCCGAAAACGACCGCGACAAATTGCAGGATCTGATCGATTCCTTATATCGCCAGTTGGATTACACTTATGGCGTGCAGGAAATGACCTTCTACCAAGCGCCCGCCACCGTCTTTCTGCGCGTGCATGATCCTTCACGCAGCTCAGACGATGTCGCACACTATCGGCAGATACCCGTCCAAACCATCTCCGAGAAGGTTCCCAAGGCCGGTGTTGAAGTTGGAGAATCCGGGCTGGGGTTCTATGGAGCAGCACCGATCGTTTACGCCGGAGAATATCTAGGGGCGGTTGAAGTCGGCCTCGGGATAAATCAAAAATTTCTTGAAGAGTTCAAGGCGCGCGAGCAGCTGGACATCGCGATTTACGTGAAGCACTCGCAGCTCGATTCCCTGATCAGCACGCCGTCCATTTTGGCAGCGCCGGTTCCCATCGCTG
>JAUQXC010000519.1 GCA_030834825.1 Thermoflexales bacterium | reverse complement strand
AAAATGAGATTGTCTCGATCTTCAATCAACAGCACTGAAACTCCTTGGGCGCCTAACAGCGACAATATTTCTTCAATGACTCGCGAGAGCACCACGGCCAGATCCAAGCTCGCAACCACGGTCTGCCCCATGTGTTCCAGGGCCGCCAGCTGGCGCATGTTACGCTCGATCTGAGCTTCGGCCTGTTTACGATCCGTGATGTCCTGAGTGGTACCCAACAGGCGCAGGGGGTGGCCATGCTCGTCGCGATAAATTTTCAGGCGGCTGTAGGCATACCGCACTTCGCCGTTTGCCCGAATGATCCGGTGCTCAATGTCAGCCGGCGGCGCGTCAGCCACACCGTGTTGGATTTCCTGAAGGATCCACGCCGCTTCCTCGGGAGGCCAGAACTTGAGGAAGACCTCTTGGGGTAATTCCGCTGCTTGCGGAAGCAGGCCCACCAGGCGAAACATTTCATCGGAACATTGTAACTTGCCGGTCGTCCACTCCCACGTCCAACTGCCGAAGTGCGCGATCCGTTGCGCCTCGGCCAGACTCGCCTCGGAACGGCGCAGCGTTTCCTCCAGTTGCTTGCGTTCCGTCACATCGCGCGCGATCCCCTCGACGGCGATCAAGTTACCAGCCCGGTCGATCAGAGGCACATGGCGATGTTCAATCCAGGCCAGCGTGCCATCCTGGCGCACCCACCGCAGGGTGGCTGGTTGATCCAGCAGCGCATTTTGCACGGTCACCGACAACAGTGCCGGTTGATCGTTGGGATAGATGAGATTGAAGAACAAATCTGGATCAGCATAGAATTCGTCCGGCGCATAACCCAAAATATCCTTCACCGCAGGATTGATGTAGGTGATGCGGCGTTGCGGAACGAGGCTGTAACGATAGATGATATCCTGAGCGTTTTCAGTCAGCCGCCGATAACGTGCCTCGCTCTCTTCCAGAGAGACCTGACGCGAACGCTCGATCCGCTCACGGTGATACATCAACACGACGACCAGGACGGATACGGAGAGAACCAGACCCAGCGCCGTGTTCACAGCCGTCCGGTCAACATCAGGGATCAACGCGGGAATCAGCAACATGCTGAGATTGATCAGCACCGCATTGACCGCTGTGATCCGGATGGAGAAAAAAAGGCTTGTCAGCAAGACTGGCAGATTCAGCCAGACAAGCGAGAGGAACACGAGATCCGAGGTCAACGCGTGTGCCACAACTGCTATGGTTACATAGGGTATCAGGGAGAAAATGAAAATGCTTAGCGCCGCCCCTAGTCTGTAATACTTGGTGCGACTCAAAGCGTAGGCCGCTAGCAGAGGGGCAACCGGTCCCAACAACAGCAGAGTCGTACTCGTTGGGTAGATCGTCATTGCGATGACGAGTGTGCCGACGAGCTCCATGCACAGAACCACCAACAACAGCGCTGCAAGCAAGCGTGCGTTCAGCCGTGCTTCAAGGTCTTGGAGGGAACGGGCCGATTCAACCAGGGGCAACACGACACTTGCCACGCGTCGTCTCAGCGAACGCCAGGGGGACGTTTTGAAGAGTTTGACCTTCGGCCTGTCCACAGGTGTTGCCTTCTTGGGTCCGAGTCCCTTGTTGAGGCGGAGACTGTCCTGTTTGCTGTGCCCGAAATCCTTAACACTTCAGGCAGCTGTGGGTAACGAAACACCACAGCTGTCTGGAGTGTACACTAAAGTAATTAAAGTGCAATTCGAGATGGTAACCAAGTGGTCTCCTTGTCGATCGACGGAAGCCGTACTCACGGCCCCGTTCGCGCGGTGGAAACTGTGCCGCCAGTGCTTATCCACTTGTCTATCCGGGTAACCCCTCGTAAAATGGAGCAGGCTGCCCGCTCATCCCGGCCGCTCCGTCCGTCGAACTATACGCTACATCCAAACTGGAGGTACTTCATGTTCCGACAACGTCTGCTCTGGCCGCTATGGTGCTTGTTGCTCGCGACCTCACTGGCCTGCTCGCTGGGTGGCGCTGTGCCTCAAGCGGCGCCGCCCACGCCGACGGCTACCGTCGCCGCAGGACAAGAACCTACCGTGACACTGCCCGCCGCCCCTCCTGCTCAACCAGCCCTCACAGCGACCGAGGAGCCAGCATCGCCTGAGCAGCCGCTGCCCACAGAGACCGTCAAGCCGACGACAACGGCCGAGCCGACAGCGACCGCCACGCAGACGCCGAAACCACGCCTGCCCTTGGCGACCAAACGGCCCCTGGGGACCATCCAACTAAAAGCAACCGCAGCACCGCTGGCAGTCAGTTACGAAGTCGTTAAGATCGAACGTGTGGAGGGTGAACAAGCCAAACTGACGATGAAGGTCATTGCCACCGGCGGTGGGGGCGGTTATCTTTACTATCACGACGACATCGCCAGGCCCGGTCCGCTCTTCGAAGTGGCGGGCGTTTGCGGCAAACCCTTCGTGCATACCCTCAAGGTCACTTCGGCCAGTGGCGGATCTGTATCGTTACCTTATCATGTCGCCGGCTTATGCCCCACACCCACGCCGTAGTCCTGCCAAAATAATTTGGTAACCTGAATCTTTCTGCCACAGGATAAGGAAAAGACTATCATGAAGATTCCCAAATACTGGGCCAAGCGGATTCAATCGGTTCAGCCGCCAGCGGGGCGACCGTATCTGTTGGTCATCTGGCAGTGGTCGGATGTGAGCCGGGAAGATGCGCAGCGCCAGGCCGATGATCGGGTGAGGGAGTTGGAACAGAAGGTCCGGGCCGGGGAACCGCTCAATCGGTATGGCTATGGCGAGCGCCCGCTCCGCGAAGAGATAACGCAAGGCCTCAGCAATGACACGGGTCGCGAAGTCGCCGTCGTGACTCGCAATGTGTATGGCGCGCTCGTACTCAATGCCGATAACGCCATGTTCATCGACATTGATTTCTCAGACGAAGGGGCTTCCAGCTCAACGGGAGGCGAATCGCGCTGGGGGTTTGGCAAGCGTGCGCCCAGCCAAGAGGATCAACACGTCGAAAGCATTACCGCCTGGGCCGGCCGCTACCCCGATCTGGGCCTCCGGGTTTATCGCACGGCGGCTGGCTTGCGTTGTTTGATCACGAATCAGCTCTTTGAGCCAGGTCAAGCGGACACCCTCGATATTTTGCGCGCTTTCGAGAGCGATCCATTGTACGTGCGGTTGTGCCAGGTGCAGAATTGTTTTCGGGCACGCCTGACGCCTAAACCCTGGCGTTGTAATGTGGATACGCCGCCGTCACGTTATCCATGGGAAAACTATGACCTTGAAATTCGGTATCGCAAGTGGGAACAGCGTTACGCGCAGGCCAGCCGGTCGTATTCCGTCTGCAAGCTCGTCAAGCAGCTTGGCCCGCAGCAGGTTCATCCCGATGTGGCGGCCATTCTGGCGCTGCACGATCGGATGACCGGGGTGGATGATCAGCGACCCCTGGCGTGAGATCATCGGATCTTGGCAAATTCTGGAATCGAAGCTGGCCCATCCCCGGCTTCCGGTGAGAGCCGGGGGCCGCGAGGCGGAGCCGGTCTGATCGGTCGCCAACGATCCGGCTGTAGCCTCGACTCCGATTGAGGGTCTGCCACTTGTCAAGGTCCAGAGAGGGTCAGCATCCTCGTCACGGGATTGGCAGACGAACCTCTGCGCTCCTCGTTTGACTCAAATCCAACACGACTTTCCCCGCTGAATCGATCGACAAAGCGGAATAGCTCAAGGGCGCGGTAGCCGGACCGTTGGTCACAGCGCCGTCCGTGGTAAATCGACTGTCATGACACGGGCATTCAAATCCCGCTGGGCTTGGTTTGACCAGACAGCCCAGATGCGTGCAGGTGGCATTGATGGCCGACAGTCCGCGTGCATCGCGTTGGATGAAGGCGCGCCCCTCGGCGACGGATGTGAGTGTGCCTAGAGGATAGGCGTTGGGTTCATTGAGCACGAAGACCTGTGGCGGCGTCGACTCGTTGAAACTAAGATAGCGCAGCAAGGCGACGACCGTGACCCCCGCGGTGGCCCACAACGCACCACGACCGAAGAGGGCGAGGAAATCTCGACGGGATGCTTCTGACACCACTGCACGCTGCGCGGCAGCGCGGTGCAAGTGTTTGGGATTATTCTCGGAAGTGGTCATTCCCCTCCAACTTCTAACGTTGATACGCGTGACACTCATGACAGTAATGTGATGCTTGCTCGTTCGGCTTCTGCAAACAGGCCGAGTCTTTGACCAGCGGAATTTCGTACGGTTCACCGCTGACTTTCGGGGTCTGCCTCAACCTGCCCTCGACCAGTTTAATCGAACCGAACTTTTCCCCGCGTTCGGTCAGCAGCACGGTGTCGCCCATTTGCAGTGAATAGTTGCCGTTCAACCTCGCCCGGCGGAATTCCACATCGTTCGGATCGGTGAGGGTGATGGTTTCAGGCAACTCCGTCAAAGTGCCGTGACACGTCTGGCATTGGACGTACTGAATGTCCAGCTTGCTGCTGTAGAGATCGCCGTCGCCCATCGCTTCGCCGGAAGTGTGACAGTCGATACAGTCGAGTTCCCACTCGCATTGGGTGAACTGCCCGATCGGCTGGTAGTAATCTCGCAGGCGATCTTCGGGCAGCGGCGCACCGCTCGTGGGTAAATCAGGGCGCGGCAGGAACGCCATCTGCTTCAACGAATAGTTGCCGCGATTGTGGCACGTGTTACAGGTCTGGTACGTCAGCTTCGTCGTTAATTGATGCGCTGTGGCGTGCCCGGCTTCCGCCCGGTCGATCGTGGGATCGTCGCCGCGATACAGCCCATCGCTGGCATACGGCGTGTGGCAAGCTGCGCAGCCTGTTGAGCGATACAAGTATGGCTGACTATTCGGTTCGGCGGTGAGGTGACAGGTCAGACATTGATCGGAGAAGTTTTTTACGGGCAGCGGATCGTTCGTCTTGGCTGGATCAAACTTCTCAAGCGCGGGCACGGCGTGTGGCGAAACCACCGGATTGTCCGTCAGAGCGTAAATGCCATAGTGTGCCGTGCCATCGGGTTGTGCGCCAAACGAGCGGCGCACCTGGGCGATGGCGCCCGCATACGTGCCTTGGATGCTGCTGACCGCACGTTGAATGTGATCGCGCTGATCTTCCGGCGTGCCCGCGTGACATTCCGACCCACCGCATGAGGCTTCGACCACGCTGAAGTCCGAGGGATTCTTTCCGCCCCGCAGGCCTGAGTGTGCCAGGTTCTGGTCAAGCGCCAGGGCGTTGCCGCCGTGGCAGATCACACAGCCAAAAGTCTGCACGGGATGCGACGGGCTGATCTCTTCGATGCCTGCGTGGCAGGTCAGACATAGCTCGGGTTGGCCCGTCAGCGTCGGCGTGATCGATTTGGCCGTAGGCGCATTGAGCTGCACCAGCACGGCGCTGGCGCTGATGAGAAATAAAGCAAGGGTGGCTAAGATGATTTTTCTATCCATGAAAAACAAACCACGGAGTCTCTGTGGTTATCTTTTATTGACCCAGTTCGACGAGCGTTAAGGCGATAAGTCCGACGAAGATCACGATGGTGATGATCTGCGCCACGCGGCCCGGTCGATTGAACCACACCGCAACCCCGTCTTTACGACGATCGACCCAATACGGGATGACCAGCAATAGGGCGAGCACACCGATCGGGATGAAGATGCCCGCGACAAATGGCGGCAACGATCGCAACAACGCTTGCACCCACAAGAAGAACCAGGGTGCTTGGGCCGCCTCGGCGGGTAGGGGCAGATCTGCCACGGGGCCGATGGGGGCCGGCAGTACGATCGAGATGAAGATGAGGGCCGCCAGCACCAGGAGCGCGACCACCGTCTCTGTCTTCACCAGCTGGGCCCGATCGAGGCGCGGGGTGTGATCACCCAGGCGCGGTTGATGCGAGATGCCGCCATCGCGCCGTACTTTGAAGCTGTGCCAGACGATCAAGATCAAAGCCGGGATCGTCAAGCCGAAGAGATGCCAGCCATAAAAACGAATGGTTGTCGCTCCGCCGATCTGCGATCCGCCGACGATGAGTTGATACAACGCCGGACCGAGTACGGGCAGGTCCTTAATCAGATTCGTGCCGACGACCAGCGCCCAATGCGTGCCCGCGTCCCAGCGCAGGACATAGCCGGTGAAGTCGAGCAGCAGCGTGCCGACGAGCAGTACGAGGCCAATGATGTAATTGGTGCGGCGCGGCAGTTTGTAAGCGCCGGTGAAGATCACGCGCAGCAAATGCAACGCCACGACGATCACCATCCATTGCGCAGCCCAGTAATGCAGATTGCGCACCAGCCAACCGAACGGCACTTGATAGGTGATAATCTGGATCGAATCGGCCGCCTGATCGGGTGTGGGGATGTAAAAGAACGTTAGCAGCAGGCCGGTGACGGCGAGCACCAGGAACAGCAGAACGGAAATACCACCCAGCCCAAAGGTGTAACGAAAACTGCCTTCACGCTTGGGGATGGTCGGGGGATGCAGATGATAAAAGAAATTGGGTCGCTGGCCGGGCATGACTGAAGTATACCAACTTTGCGCGCAACCAGACCACGCAGCCGCTGCGGCACAGAAATTTCCAGCCCTGCTCCTGGTCTGCCCGTGCCTGCTGCACCGCGGCGGGACGCCCGCGGCTGCGGCTCCGCGGTGAGCTGTATTACGCCGTCGCCTGCTTTTCTGTTTCAGGCGTCTCCGCTTCGCGCGCTTCGAGCTCTTCCAGCCGTACCTTCAGCTCATACGCGCGTTCTTCCTTCAATTTGTCCTCATACCACTTTTTGTGATGCAGGCGCGCGTACAGCGCATCGACGTCGCCGTTGAACATGGAGAAGAATGCCGACTTTTCTTCTGGAAAGAAGGCGGCCATATAGACGTGAATGACGAGCCCCGTCACGATGCCGCCCACGGCCAGAAAGTGCAGTGGACGCAGCCACTGCACAATGCCGCGCAGCTCCAGCGGGAGCAGATAGGCAAAGGTCATGATCAAACCGGTGAGGCCGATCGTCACGGTGCCCAAAATGACGACGTAGCCAAACGCTTTTTGTCCGGCATTGTAGGCATCCTGTGGCGGCAGGTGATATTTTAATCCTAATAGCTTCTTGCCATACTCGCGAAACCAGCTGAGATCGTCGGACGTGAGCAGCATCCGTTTGCGCGCGAACGGCACGAAATAGCGGCGGAAGCCCAGCAAGACGTTATAGCTGATCACAAACAGCCAGATCAGACCAAAAACTTTGTGCGCCTGCACCAGCTGGCCAACGCCGCCGAACAGATGGCTAAAGAAATCAATGTACCCTTGTGGCATGATGCGTAGATTGGGATTGGCCAGAAGCGCCAGGCCCGTGGACAGCAAGATCACCCACGAGGCCACGTTGAACCAGTGGGTCAGGATGTTAGCCAGTCCGTGTTTTTTGATTTTCTTCGCGCGCAACCGTTTGCGTTCGGCTAGCGATAAGATTTCATCCGACATGGGGTTCCTCTCCAAAAGGGACAAGTGAAGTGTGCTTGATCACTACGTACCATTCACGCGTCACCTGTCACTCGTCATACTCGCTCTCGCCCTTGCGCAGCTGCTTGGCAAAGGCCACGGCCTGCCCCAGGAACATCGTACCGACGGCGGCCAGGATACCGGGAATGATCAGCTTCTGATAGATGGCTTCGGAAGCCGGCATGTGTGGCGCTGTCACGGCGAGCTGCTGCTCATCTACCGGATCGTTGATGTAGTAGAGATTGGGGCCGGTATCCACCCCCACAGCCGGCAGCTGCTTGATGGTTTTAGCCTGCGCCAAAGCGATCGACACTTCGCTGAGGGGATCGTTGAGATCGCCGAATAAGCGCGAGCCACCGATGCAGGTCGCCACACAGGCCGGTGCTTCGCCCTGCGCCACGCGCTGCACGCAGGCATCGCACTTGTCGGCTTTTCCGGTCTGTGTGTTGACGAAGCGCACGTGGTAGGGGCAGGCGGGTAGGCACAGGCCGCAGCCAATGCAGGCGTCTTGATCGATCACGACGATGCCGTCTGCTTTGCGTTTGTAGGTGGCCTGGCTGGGACAGGCTGCCACACACGGCGGATTGTCGCAGTGCATGCAGTTGTAGGGCACGAACTGCTGAGTGAGATTAGGAAATTCACCGACGACGCCTTGATCGTAGACCCAGATGCGCGTGTTATCCAGCGGCACGTTGTTTTCTGCACGGCACGCCACCAGGCAGGCGCGGCAGTCGATGCAGCGCCGCGGGTCGATGACAAAACCATATTTCTTGACTTGATTCGCCATATTCATTCTCCAGCCTCACTCTCTTCTCCGGCCGTGACCGAAGGTCGGGGTGGGGGTGAGGTTACGCCTTTTCCACCGTGACAAACGTCTGTGACAGCGCCTGTCCGCCGCTCACCGGATCGGTAACCGTGACATGCAGATCGCTATCGCTCGCGCCCAGCCCATAGGCCGTCTTCAACCCCAGTGAGAGTTTGCCAAAGCCTTGCGTCATCCACACGCAATCGGGACGGATGCCTTCAGTCACGCTAACCGCAGTCTGCACTTCGCCGACGTCGCTCCTCACGGTGACGATGTCGCCGTCGGCCAGGCCGCGTTCCGCCGCGGCCTGAGGATGAATCCACAACGGGTTGTCTGGATGGAGTTGGTGCAGCCATTGATTATTCTGCGTGGCGAATTGTGTGTGCTGTCCCACCTTGCCGGTCAGCAGGTAGAACTTGCCTGATGCGGGTTCAGGTGGTTCTTGCCACGCAGGCACGGCGGGTTGACCGGCCTTACGCAGTGTCTCGGACGCGATCTCGATCTTGCCGGTGGGTGTGTTGAATTTATACTCCGGTTCGGCGGCCACCTCGCTTGGTTGATGCGGCGCTTCGTAGTACCCTTTCAATCGAATATCATCCACTGTCAGACCCAATGGTGCGAGTTGTTGATTGATGTAATTGACTTCGTCGGTATACTGGAAGTAATCGGCTAAGCCTAACCGTTCGCCGAGATGCTTGTGGATCCACAACGCGCTGTGCGTATCGCCGATCGGTTCCACCACGGGCTGCCGCAAGAACGCTTTGTTGCCCAGCACCAGCAGGGGATCGTAGCGCTCCAGATAAGATGATTCGGGCAGGATCACATCCGCGTACCATTCGGTGTCATTGGGCAGGATGCTGACGGTGACGATGAAATCCAGTTTGCTGAATGCCTCGATCGTTTTAGCGCGGTCGGGCAGGCTGTCGATCGGATTCTGGCGCGCGATGAACCAGCCGTGCGCCTGGTATGGTCTGCCGGTCAGCACGTTGTCACGAATTTCCTGGAACACGCCGATCTTCAACGGCACCAAAGGATATTTCCACGGCACGCCATCGAGACGCTGTGCAGTGATGCGCGGATAGGGCGGCTGTGTGGGTTTGCCCAGCGGGATGCCGCCCCCTTCGCCGCCTGCAGCGATCAGCGTGTTGCCCCAGTTTCCGACCAACGCATTGAGGATCGCGATCGCGCGCTCGGCTTGAAACGAATTAACGAAGTTGCTGGTCCGCCAGCCAGGGTGTGCCATGGCCTCACGCCCGGCGGTCGCAAATTCCCGGGCGATGCGATCGATCGTCGCTGCGTCGATGCCGGTGAGCGGGGCCGCCCACTCGGGCGTATACGGCCCAATCGCCTGGGCGAGCTCCTCAAACCCGATCGTGTTTTTCTCGACGAATTCGACGTTGTAGAGCTGGTTGGTCATGATCACATTGATCAACGCCAGATGAAACGCCAGATCGGTGCCGGGCTTGATGGGCAGCCATTCAGTGGCTTTGCTGGCCGTCTTGGTAAAGCGCGGATCGAGCACTACGACATGCACGCCTTTAGCCAGCGAATCCATCAGACTGGCGGTTTCACTGGTGGAGATCGCTTCGGCCATGTTGCGGCCGGTGTAGATGATGTACTTGACGTTCGTGTAGTCGCGGCCCGGTTCCTCTAGACCGTACGTCATCAAGTGCGCCACCACCATCGCATTGAAGCACAGGCTGCGCTGCGTGCCGTAGTTGGGCGATCCAAACCCGTAGAGCAAATTCTCAAACAATGGCTGGCTTAGGTTGTGCGTGGAGGAAAAGATCATCGCTTCCGCGCCATACTTCTGCTTGATGTCCAGCATGTTCTGCGCCACCAGATCCAGTGCTTCGTCCCACGACGCCCGGCGGAACTTGCCCTCGCCGCGGGCTCCCACGCGAATCAACGGTGTCGTAATGCGATCGGGATCGTAGGTGGTCATGATGCCGCTTTGCCCGCGCGCGCAGAGTTTGCCGTTGCTGTGCGCGTTGGCCGGGTTACCATCCAGTTTGTGAATCTTGCCATCCTTGACCTTGG
Source organism: Thermoflexales bacterium (assembly GCA_030834825.1). Classification (GTDB taxonomy): domain Bacteria; phylum Chloroflexota; class Anaerolineae; order Fen-1058; family Fen-1058; genus Fen-1058. The sequence continues at coordinate 3,940 of JAUQXC010000519.1, read as the reverse complement.
CCAGCACGCCGCAGCGCCACACGCACTGCTCGCACAATGTCGGCACGATCGTATCGTAGGTCAGGCCATTCTCTTGCGCCCAGGCCACCTTCACGCCCATGCTGGCCAGCCCGGCTGCCGCCAGCGTCGCGCCACTGAGTTTGAGGAAATTCCTGCGAGAGAGTTGAACGATCTCTGTCATGGTCGATTCTCTTTCCGGGATCATAAACCGTAAGGCGTGAAACGTGATCAGGCGCTTACGCTTTACGTTTCCGTTTTACGCTTCAAGCTGGTTGCGCCGCAGCTTGATGGCGCGTTCCAGGATGTAAAACAGCAACAGGGTCACGGCCGTGAACAAAGCGATCACCAGCCACGCATTCACGTCGATGGCGTCAGGGATCACGAGGCGTGCCTCGGTGGTGAGTTTGTTGATTTGCAGATACACCGCTTGATACGTCAGCCCGAAGAGCAGTGCCCCTGCCAACATGCCGCCGATGCCGGGGATGATGTAGTCCAGGCGGCCCTCACCTGATCCGGCGGCGACGGGTGCGGCGCACACCCCCGCGCCTGCCATGCCGACACCGAACAACAGACCGCCGAGCAAATTGCGCACGAGGTGCGTTGCCGTGATCGGCATGTTGGGCACCAGGCCGGTATTCACCAGAAAGTAAATGCCGATCATGCCGACGACCAGCGCCGACAGCATGAACTTCAGCACGGTCATGTCCGTGAAGCGGAACACGTTGACGATCTTGTGGTAGCGAGTCATGCCGCTCTTGTGCAGCAGGAACCCGAACAGGAAGCCGATGAAGATGGGAGCGATGATGGTCATGGCTGTACCCTCCTAATATTTCTTCCGATAAATGATCAGGGCCGTCACAATGCCTGAGGCAAACATGCCCGCGATGAAGATGAACGAAGCCGGGGCCAGCACCACGCCGCCGGAGATCGCCAGGCCGCTGGTACAGCCGCCCGCAATGCCCGCTGCGTATTCCAGCAGCGCTGCCGCCAGGAACACGATGATCCAGCGCTTCGCCACGCTTGGTCCGAAGATCTCAGTCCACTGCTTGTCGGGCAGCTTGCGCCACTTGAAGGTGCCGCTCAAGCGGGCCGAGACCAGACCGCCCAGAAATACTCCCACCAGACTCAATACGGCCCAGGTGATGCCGGGCGGCATAATGCTTTTGAAATACAGATTGTTGGGATCGAGCGCCAGACCGACCGGCGCCACTAAATTCTCGTATGCGCCTGAAGCGCCGAGCAGCTGCGGTGCCGGGAGCAGCGCATTGCTCAACAGCAGCGCAAGGATGGTGACCACGCCTAATCCCGCGCCGGCCACATACGGCGACCATTCGGGACTCTTCAGATAAGCGACAAATTTGTTCATGGTTTGCTCTCCTGGTTACGATTCCGTTGCCAGCGCCAACAGCAGTGACAATTCCTTCTTGTCCAGCCGCTTCATCTCATCCAAAACGGTGAAGTTGATCACACTTAGCGATTGCAACAACTCTTCACCGCGCTTCCGATCGGACAGGATAATGCGCAGCGCCTTCAAAGTGTGCGGATCGAGTCGCTGGAGCGTGGGCAGCAGTTTAACGACCTCGGCCGGCAGTTGATCGATCGAGGTGATTGTTTCTTCAGCCGCTGGCGCCATCGCGCCTGACGCGCCCGCCGTTGCTGCAACTTCCGTTTTGCGCAAGCGGTTCTCATTCCAGTATACAAATGCGCCGCCGCCCATGACGATAGCGACGAGCAGGACTCCCGCGATAACGTTGCCCGGGTTGATCGAGTTCGCCAGCTGTGTGTAATCGACGATCTCACCCTTGCTGAGCAGAGGCAGTACGGGCTTCTTGGTTTCCGGCGCAGACTGGGGCATTGAGGTTTCACTTGAGCCGGGCGTGGGGGTCGGGGGCTTGCTGCTACCGCTGCTGGTGCCGATCGTCACGCCCAACGCCTGCGCATAGGGTTCGGCCTTTGCCTGATAATCATTGGCATGGCATGAGGCACAGTTGGTCTGCACATCGCCCAACGGCTCGACCAGGCCTTCGTGGGCAGCGGCTTTCTCGGGCGCCTGCACGTTGCCGCCGTGGCAGAACTCGCAGAAGTCGCCAAAGGCGTGCGAGATATGCCAGTCGCCTTCAGCATTTACCGGATCTTCGCCTTTCACTTCGTGGCAGTTCTTGCACGACGAGGCCTGCGATCCGCATTGCGCCAGCCCCCAACCGAACTTGACGTTGCATTGCAAATCCTGAGGCAGGACGCGCGCTGCGGGATCCGGCGCACCGATGATCGACCAGGCGCGATCGCTGAACTGGCGGGGCCTCGCCGATCCGATCGGGGGAGCAACCAACCCGATCGTCACGATCGTGACGAGCAGAACCGCGCCAAACACCACCACTCGCTTTGAAATCATATCCTTCGCTCCTTGTCGGATAAGTTGCTGCGCTAGATCTGGCGCACTTATCCTACGGTTAAGCTTGATTTAGCAAATCGACCAGGGCCGTCTTTTGTAGCAGGTTATCCGTCATGACGGCGCGCAACAAATCCAGCGCTTCGATCACACGCCGATCGGCGAGAGAGTAGTTGACCGTGGTTCCCAAGCGCTCGGCGGTGACCATGCCTCGTTCTCGCAACACCTTGAGATGGCGCGATACCGTGGGTTGACTGGCCTCCAGTGTGGCGCCCAGATCGCCCACATTCTTCGCTCCGGCGGCCAGAAGATACAACAGCATGATGCGGGTTGGATCGGCGAGGGCCTGGCAGATTTCAGCCTGAAGGAGTTGAATCTCTAATTTCTGAGGCTTCTGCATTCAAGAGCCTTTTTGATTGCGAAGTTAAATTTATACACTTATTTGGATAGACGAATATGATTGTGAATAATATAACGGCCTTGGCAAACGGAGATAAGTGATTGATGTCATCCAATTGAGGTTACAGCTGTCATAGCCTGTTTTCTTCGCTAGGATGGCTCCAGCCATTCTCAATTTGACCTACTGTGCTCGCGATGGATGTAACCATCCATCGCCGCCAACTGCCGGATGTGACCATCCGGCGTGAGCATTCAACCACAATGAGAATTGCTGGGGTGGCTCAGCCAAGCGGGGGTGTTCATGCGAGGCAGACTTTTATTTCAGGTTATATGGGTTTTGTGTGATAATTGAACACTGAGCCTCGTGCTAGACGAGCGCTTAATGGGCATCAAGGAGCATAACCGTTGCCTGAGTGGCTGTTCGCATTTCATTAGAACGACCTTGCAGAGGTAGATCGTGACCGATCTAGCGCTTGAACGTACGCTCATTTTGTCCGACTACTGTGCGACTCCTCAGCGTTTAACCGAAATCGTTTCCGATCTTGACGATACCGAATTGAAGCGTTCGCTTCGACCTGACGCCTGGTCGATTCGCCAGATCGTGCACCACATCGTCGATGGCGATGATTTGTGGAGCCTGGCCATCAAAGCGGCTCTGGGCAACCCTCGCTTGATCTATTTCGGGCGAACCGGCAGCACATCGTGCAGCTGTTGGAGGCTGTGCCGGAAGCGTGGGATCGGACCATCACGATCCGCTGGGCCGGTCATGAAGATAAACCTGCCTCAGTGGCCGAGATAATCGGCAGCCAGGCGCGACATGCGTTAGGGCACATCCAGGAGATCGAAGTAATTCTCTCACCGGAGGTCTAGACTCACTCAGCTATGTTAGACCATTTGCGGCATCTTCTGATCGGACCGCCGCTGCCCACCCAGCGGCTGGCAACCGAGCGCCTTAACAAAGTGCAGGCGCTCGCCGCTTTTTCTCCCGATGCACTTTCCTCCATTGCTTACGCCAATCAAGAGATTTTCCTGGGCCTGGTCGTGGCCGGATCGATCGGGTTGCACTACGCCTGGCCGATCGGACTTGCGATCACGGGGTTGTTAGGTGTACTGGCACTCTCGTATTATCAGACGGTGCACGCTTATCCCGGC